>SCTD01000237.1 GCA_004299215.1 Frankiales bacterium
CCTCGTGCTCCAGCGCGGACGGCTCCAGCGCGTGCCGCTGGAGGCAGGCCGCCACGGACTCCGCCAGGTCCTCCTGGTCGAGGTCGCGGGCGGAGAGGTTGACCGAGACGGAGACCGCGATGCCCTGCTGCCGCCAGGCGCGGCACTGCGCGACCGCGGTGTCCAGGACCCACGCGGTGAGCAGCCGGATGACGCCGCTGCGCTCGGCGAGCGGGATGAACGTGTCCGGCATGATGCGTCCGCGGACAGGGTGGTCCCAGCGCACGAGCGCCTCCAGCCCGACCAGCGCACGGTCCCCGGCGCGCACCTTCGGCTGGTACTCGAGGACCAGCTCCGAGCGGCCGACCGCGCCGCGGAGCTCGGCGAGCAGGGCCAGTGCGTCAGCGGTCTGCCGTGACATCTCGGGCCGGTAGACCGAGCAGCCGCGCCCGCCGCGCTTCGCGTCGTACATCGCGACGTCGGCGAGCTGCAGCAGCTGGTCCCCGTGCGATGCGTGCGCGGGACGCAGCGCGATGCCGACGCTGGCGTCGACGGCGATGAGGACCTGCTCGACGACGAACGGCTCCTGCAGCGCCTCGCGCAGCTGCGCCGCCACGACGGACGCCTGATCCTCGTCCGCTCCCGTGAGGAGCACGGCGAACTCGTCTCCGCCGAGGCGCGCGACGGTGCCCGCCGCGCCCACCGCGTCCGTCAGCCGGCGGCCGACCTGCGTGAGCAGCGCGTCGCCGTACCGGTGGCCGAGGGTGTCGTTCACGTCCTGGAAGCGGTCGAGGTCGAGCAGCAGGAGCGCCAGCGGGCTGTCTCCGCCGGCGGTCAGCTCCTCGTGCAGCAGCCGCCGGTTGGCGAGGCCGGTCAGGTCGTCGTGCGTCGCCGCGTGCCGCAGCCGGCTGCCCGCCTCCTCGGCGGCCCGCCGGCCGCGCTCGGCCGCAGCGGCGGCGGCGCGGTAGGCGACGCCCGCCGACCAGGTGGCCAGCCCGAGCGCGGTGAGCACCCCGGCGCGCAGCACCGCCACCCCCATCGGCACGGGTACCGACCCGGAGGCGACCTGCGCGATGTAGCAGAGCCCGGCGAGCGGTCCGATGGCCCAGGCCGTCGACCCCCACATCACCAGCGGGTAGACCGCGACGACGCCGTAGTACCACTGCAGCATCGACGGCACGAGCAGCGGTTCGATGACGGTGAGCGCGAGCGTGACCCCGATGAGGAGCACGGCCCGGACCTGCCGGGCCCGCATCGAGTCCCACCCGCTCAGGCCCGCCACACCCAGCGCCACGACGCCGGCGTAGACCCAGACCGGCCAGAACGGCACCTCGGTCAGGGCGCAGATGGCGAGTCCGTGCAGGCCGAGGACGATGGGGACGGCCGGCTCGATCTGGGCGACGGTCGGTCGCGGAGTTGCCCGCATCCGCTCGACCACGCCCACCGTTCCTCCCGCGCGTCACCATCCGGGACAAGTGACCCATGCCGGAGGGTGTGCCGTCAGTCGGTTGCCCGACATGATCCGGCGGCGGTCAGCCGCGGGGCTGGGCGCTCACCATGGTCAGCAGCTCGTAGGTCGCGACGACGGCGTCCTCCCGGTCCAGCACCTGGACGTCCCAGCGCACCTCGCCCTGCTGCGGCGTGCGCGGGGTCTTGGCCGCGCAGGTGAGCACGGCGCGGATGGTGTCGCCGGGCTTGACCGGCTTGGTGAACCGCAGCCGGTCGAGGCCGGTGTTCGCCAGCACCGGACCCGGCGCCGGGTCGACGAACAGCCCGGCTGCCAGTGACAGGATCAGGTAGCCGTGCGCCACGATGCCGCCGAACAGGGGGTTCTCGGCCGCGGCCGCCTCGTCCGTGTGGGCGTAGAACGTGTCGCCGGTGAACTCCGCGAAGTGGTCGACGTCCTCGCGCGTCACGGTCCGGCTCGCGGTGACCACCGTGTCACCGATGCGCAGCTCCGACATCGACAGCCGGAACGGGTGCTGCTCGGTCTCCTCGCGGCGCGCGCCGCGGGTGTAGACGCCGGTCACCGCCTGGAGCACGTCGGGAGAGCCCTGCACCGCGGTGCGCTGCATGTGGTGGAACACGGCGCGCATCCCGCCGAGCTCCTCGCCGCCGCCCGCCCTGCCGGGACCGCCGTGCACCAGCACCGGCAGCGGCGAGCCGTGGCCGGTGGACTCCTTGGCGCTCGTGCTGTCCAGCACGAGGATCCGGCCGTGGTGCGCTGCGGCGCCGAGCACCAGGTCCCGGACGACGTCGAGGTCGGCGCTGACCACCGAGGCGACGAGGCTGCCGGCGCCCAGCGCGAGGAGGTCGGGCAGCTGCGCGACCCCGTCGTAGGGCAGCAGCGTCGCCACCGGGCCGAAGGCCTCGACCGCGTGCGGAGCACGGGCTCGCGCGTCGTCGACGCGGATCAGCAGCGGCGGGAGGAAGGCCCCGCGCTCGAGCCCGGGCAGCCCCGCGTCGGGGTCGCCCACGGCGAGCCGGCCGTCCTCGACGAGCCGTCCCACGGCACTGCGCACGGCGTCGCGCTGCTCGAGGCTGACGAGCGCTCCCATCCGCGTCGCCTCGTCGCGCGGGTCGCCGACGACCACCTTCGCCAGCTGCTCGCGGAGCGACTCCTCCACGTCGTCGGCCAGGCCGCGAGGCACGAACGCCCGGCGGATGGCGGTGCACTTCTGCCCGGCCTTCGCGGTCATCTCGCGCGCGACCTCGCGCACGAAGAGCTCGAACTCGGGGGTTCCCGGTCTGGCGTCCGGGCCGAGCACGCAGGCGTTGAGGGAGTCGGCCTCCGCGGTGAAGCGCACGCTGCTCGCGACGACGGCGGGGTGCGCCCGCAGTCGGGCGGCGGTCCCCGCGGACCCCGTGAAGCTGAGCAGGTCCTGGCCGGTGAGGCCGTCGAGCAGGCCGTCGACGTCACCGAGCAGCAGCTGCAGGGACCCCTCCGGCAGCAGCCCCGACTCGGCGATCAGGCGCACGCACCGCTCGGTCACGTAGGCCGTCTGCGGCGCGGGCTTCACCACCGAGGGCACGCCGGCGAGGAACGCCGGGGCGAGCTTCTCGAGCATCCCCCAGACCGGGAAGTTGAAGGCGTTGACCTGCAGCACCGCACCGCGCATCGGCGTGAGGACGTGCCGCCCGACGAAGGACGCGCCCTTGCCCAGCCGCTCGAGCGCACCGTCGACGACGACGTTGCCGGCAGGCAGCTCCCGGCGGCCGCGGCTGGCGTACGACAGCACGGTGCCCGCGCCGCCGTCGATGTCGATGGCGCTGTCGCGGCGGGTGGCGCCCGTCGCGAAGGAGATCTCGTAGAGCTGCTCCTTGCGCTCCATCAGGTGGAGCCCGAGCGCCTTGAGGATCGCCGCTCGCTGGGGGAAGTCCAGCGCGCGCAGCGCGGGGCCGCCGGTGTCCCGGGCGAAGGCGAGCGCCTCCGCTGCGGGGACCGGCGTCGTCGACAGCCGCGCGACCTCCTCGCCCGTCGTCGCGTCGCGGAGCGGCAGCCCCTCGTCCTCGGGTGTGCGCCAACGACCTGCGACCCAGCTCTCCAGCAGCATCCGCGCACTCTCGGCGGCGGGACCCGCGCGGGTCAAGGAGCCGCGCGGCTGGGCGGCCTCCGCAGCCCGTCGAAGGCGAGCGCCACGAGGGCGTCGCCGAGGTCGCCCGGGCCGTGTGGGCCGTGTGGCCGGTACCACTCGGTCAGGCTGTTCACCATGCCGAAGAGCAGCCGGCTGACCATCCGCGGATCGAGGTCGGCGCGGACCTCCCCGGCATCGATGGCGTCCTGCACGAGGGCGGACAGCCGGTGGTCGAGC
>SCTD01000238.1 GCA_004299215.1 Frankiales bacterium
GTGCCGGCCGGCAGCTGCAGCGTGAGCACGCCGTCGACCAGCGAGGTGACCGTCGCGCCGGTGACCGCCGGGACCGAGGTCCAGCCGCCTCTCAGCGACAGCGCCAGCGGCGCCTCGGTCGTGACCGCGCCGGTCACCGGGGCGCTCGCCGAGATCCCCATCCGGGCCAGGTCGAAGGCCACCGCGGACGCGCCCGTCAGCGTGGCGGTGAAGCCGTTGACCGCCGCCGGAGCAGCCGCCAGCGGGTCGGCCGTCCAGCGCAGGCCCTGCATGGCGTACGGCCCGAGCTGACCGAGCGCGGCCGGTCCCCCGGCCTCGGGCACCGTCAGGACGGGCGCCGCGGCCTTGGCCAGCGACACGGCGTCGACCTTCGCGACGCCGCGCTGGCCGTCGACGGGCGAGAGCCCGCTCATCCAGTAGGCGGAGTCGAAGGAGAAGTCCAGACCGGCGTACGGCCGGCCCTGGTCCGGACCGGTCTCGACCGTCCGCTCGAACGGCATCGACCGCAGGTAGGTGACGCGCGCGGGGTTCTCGTCGCGGGTGAACTCCGACGCGTAGCGCGCTCCCTCGGCCCACTCGTCGTGGATCGGGTGGCTGTAGTGCTCGTAGGTCGGGAAGAGGTAGTAGCGGTACCGGTAGCCGAGCGTCGCGAGCTTCTCCGCCTGGCGCGTGACACCGGTGACGGGGACCAGCTCGTCGAGCGCGCCGTGGCTGATGGCGATCGGGACGTTGCGCAGGTTCTCCAGCAGCGGGGTCGTCCACTGGTCCTTGGCGTTGCCGCCGTTGGTGCCCTGCCAGCAGTTGTCGTCGAACTCGCAGCCGGCCCACAGGCCCTGCGTCGGCACGCCGGCGTAGGGCAGCGCGGCCGCGAAGCGGTCCGGGTAGAGGATCGACAGCAGGTACGACGCCCAGCCGCCCATGGAGTGGCCGGTCACGTAGACCCGGTCCTCGTCGACGGCGAACGTCGACAGCACGTCGTCCCAGACCTCGCGGAAGTCGACCTGCGCCTTGCCGACGTACCACGTGCTGGTGCCCCGGCCGCGCGGTGCGATCACCAGACCGCCGACGTCCTCGCCGAAGTCGCGCATGGTGCGCGGCGAGACGACGGCGGCGTCGTGGGTGTCGCCGCCGCGCCAGTGCATCCAGTAGGTCGTGCGGGTCGGCGTGGTGCCGTCGTAGGAGCTCGGGACGTAGACGCCGTACGGCTGCCAGATCCCGTCGCGGTCGCCCTCGACGCTGATCTGCTCGGACGAGGTGAACTGGCGCTCGTGGTAGCCGGCACCCGGGCGCAGTGCCTCGGTGCGACCGGCGAGCAGGCCGTCGACGTCGACGTCCACGAAGAACGGGTCGATCGTCCCGTCGTGCAGGGCGAAGGCCTGCCGCTTGTCGAAGCGGATCCGCACCGGCTCGTCCGGCCGGAAGGCGACGTTGGCGACGTTGACGACGTCGGCGTCCTCGCCCTGCAGGTCGACCAGCCCGTCGGCGCCGTCGGACACGCCGGCAGCGAGCGCGAGCTGGAGCCTCGGCTTGTGGCCGAGGGCCTTGCCCTTGCCCTTGCCCGGCTTGTCCTTGGCCGAGCGCTCGACGAGCGCGCGCGGGATGCCGGCCTCGAGCACGTTGTCGTAGCCGCTGTCGTCGGCCGCGACGGGGAAGGCGGTGCGGGTGCCGGTCGCGAGGTCGACGGCGACGCCGCCGGTGCGCGCGACGAGCAGCGCCACGTCCGCCCGCTCGGTGCGCAGCCCGCTGCCGAACGGCACGTCGTAGGCCGAGCTGCCGTCGACGGTGTCGGCGAGGACGACCACCCCGGCGGAGCGGTCGGCCGTCATCGTCGTGGTGCGGACCAGCAGGCTGACGGTCGAGGCGTCCGCCGCGACGCGGACCTCCCGCAGGTCGGCGGCTGCGACGTGACCGCCGCCGTCGGTGTCCTGCGCGTCGCCGTAGACGGGCTCGCCGCCGAGGCCGACCTCGCCGGTGGGCGCGCCGACCTGCCCGCCGATGTCGTACTGGTAGGTGGGCTCGAGCCGGTAGAAACCGGGCGAGGCCTCCTCCAGCGCGTCGTTGCGGGAGACCCGGTCGACGTCATCGCCGTCCTCCGCGCCGAACGCGTCGAAGAGGTAGTCGGCGTGCACGAGCTCACCGGCGCTGTAGTGCGACAGCCCGCTGAAGCCCGCGGCCTCCCCCGCCCAGTCGCCGGTCTGCCCGTCGACGGTCTTGGGGGTCGGGGGCACGGCCGGCAGCGCCGAGACGACAGCCGTGCCCCGCTGCTGCGCGGCGTGCAGCACCGGCGGCTCGACGTCGGCGACGGCGACCGCTCCGGTGCCCGCGAGCAGCCCGGTGGCGAGGAGCAGCGAGACACGCCTCATGCGGCGTCCCGGCAGGGCTGGTTGCGCAGGGTGCGGATGTCACCGCAGGCCGGGTAGCCGGCCTCGGCGCGCTCGGCCGGCAGCAGCGGCAGCACCAGCGACGACGGCGTGGCACCACCGGTGTGGATGGTGTTCTGGGCGACCGTCGGCAGCGCCGTGAAGCCCCACAGGTCGGGGTGCACGTGCGGCGCGGCGACGGTGACCCGCACCTGCGAGCCGGCCCGGAAGACGTGGCCGAACGGGAAGATCTCGACCCGCAGCTCGCTCGGGACGCCCGGCACCAGCGGCGTCGAGTCGGTCGCGACGTGCGTCTGGAACGGCCGGGTCGGCGTCGACAGCTCGGGGTCGAGCGTGGCGTGGCTGGCCCGCAGCCAGCCCTGCTGGACGAAGACCTCCTTGCCGTCCGGGCGCACCTCGGACAGCGTCACCTCGAGGTCGGTGTCAGGGGCGGTCGACGACAGGAACAGGTCGAGGCTGGCCGAGCCGAGCACGACCTTGTCCTCGCTCAGCGGCGCGGTGGTGAAGGACGCCGAGGTCCCCGCCGGGGGCCTGTCGTCCCACGTCGCCGCGGGCTCGCCGGCGATGTCGTAGCCGCCGCGCTCCTGCGAGCCGACCTCGGGGGCGTAGAGGTAGCTGGACGTGCCGGCCGCCTCCGGCTTGGCCGGCGAGAGGGTCCCGTCGGCGTCGGCGAACAGCCGGTCGGCGGTCATGCCGGTGGGCGGCCACGTGTCGTACGTGCTGGTCCAGGCGGCACGGCGGTTGCCGTCGACCTCCCAGTTGACGATGACGTCGTCCTCGGCCTCGAAGCGCGCGAGCGCCTCCTCGAAGGTCTCGGGCCGGGTCACGGTCTCGGTGGTGGTGGTCGTCCTGACAGGGTGCGGCTTGCCGTTGGGCAGCAGCTCCGGCGTGGTGGTCGTACGCGTCTGCGTGACCTCGCGCTGCTCGCCCGCCGGGACCCGGCCCTTCAGGTAGTACTCCAGGAAGCGGGTGATGTGCGGGAAGACGTCCGGCCCGTAGTACTCGCCGTGGTCGCCGTTGGTGCCGAGGAACTTCCACGGGGTGCTCGCGGGGAGCCGCTCGAGCAGGTGCGTGGCGCGCGAGCCGACCTGCTCGTCCTGCCAGGCCTCGATCAGGAAGGTCGGCGTCTCGATCTCCTCGGCGAACCAGAAGGGCGAGCGCTCCCGGAAGAACTCGTTGTCGAAGTTGTTCTGCGGCTGCAGCGCCTGGACGAACGGGTTGAACGGCGGGTTCGCGGCGTGCTGCGCCTGGTTGACCAGGCACTGCTCGTCGACGACGCCCTCGAGGTAGGCCTGCGGGCCCACGACGTAGCCCTCGTTGACGCGCTGCGCGGACCACCCGCCGGCGAAGGTGACGTTCTGGATGCCGCCCGGGTAGGGGACGTCGCGGTAGAGGTCGGCGAAGACGTGGCCGGGGACGATCGCCGCGAGGTGGTCTGCGAGCGTCTGGTCGATCCACGCCTGGTCGCGGGTCTCGCCCGGCTCGGCCACCGGCACGAGCGGGGTCACCCGCTCGACCGCCTTGGCGCCGGCGACGAACAGCTGCGTGATGCCGGGGTAGCTCTTGCCGACCATGCCGAACCTGCCGTTGGACCAGTCCTGATCGGCGAGCCAGTCGATGGCCTCGACGCCGTCGACCGACTGCCGCGGCTCGAAGTAGTCGAACGTGCCGCTGCTGCACCCGCTGCCGCGCATGTTGACGCCGACCACCGCGTAGCCCTCGGCGACGAAGCGGTCGTCGAGGCCGTCGTAGACGTTGATGGCCGGCATGTAGCCCGAGTAGTCGATGACGGCCGGGTACGGCCCGGGCCCGAACTTCGCCGCGTCCGGCAGCATCACCTTGTAGTGCAGCAGCGCCTCGTCGGCGGTGCCGACGGCGACGGGGATGTAGCCCTGCGCGTGCGTGGGCGGGTCGGCCTGGGCGGTGCCGAGGAAGGGCACGAGGCCGGCCAGCAGGGCGAGGGAGGCGAGGACCGCGCGACGTCTCATGGGGTACTTCTTCGCCACGGCCCGCGCCGACCCTGTCCGGCCCGCTCCCGAACGTTGCGCCCGTGTGTGGTGACCGGTCACAAAGCTCCCGACGATCTTCGTCCTGTTGTGGTCGCCCCCCGCGTGACGGGCCACAACAGGACGACGATCAGCGCGGGTTCGCCGGCCCTGCGCTGCGGCGCGTGGTGAGACGGGCGTACGGGGGTCTCGCGGTGCTGCTGGTCCTCTCCACGGCGCTCGCCCCGCGCCCGCGGCGGCGCACCCGCTGGGCCTGCCGCTTTTCGCCCGGATCAGCGCCACGGGTGACACCGTCACGGTCCTGTGGAACGCCGCGCCGGACGACGTGGCGGCGCTGTCGGCCGGAGGTCGAGGGAGCCGCCTCTGGGTGACTTCCCCAGCACCCGGGTGCTGGGGAAGTCACCCCAAGCAGGGGGAGCCCGGCCGCGCGCTCAGCCGCCGAGGCGGCGCACCGCCACCGCACCGGCCAGCAGCTGCAGGCCCTTGGTGGTGGCCGGCTCGAGGCCGGTCAGCTCGACGACCCGCTTGAGCCGGTAGTCGAGCGTGTTCGGGTGCACGTGCAGCGCCGCGGCCGTCCGGCGGCGGTCGAGGTCCTGGTCGAGGTAGGCCTCGAGAGTGCGCAGCAGGTCCGGGAAGCGCTCCAGCGGGTCGAGCAGCGCGGCGAGCTGCTGCTGGGCGTCGCTCGGCCGGCTGAGCTGGTAGTCCAGCAGCACGTCCCGCAGCACGTAGAGCCCGGGCTCGGCACCGGCCAGCCGCAGCACCTCACGCGCCTGCGCCGCCGCCTCGCACACGTCCGCGGTGGTCCCCGCGTGGGCGGCCCCGGCCCGCAGCGGCGCGCCGGCCGCGTCCTGCAGCCCGGCGACCAGCTGCGACAACGGCCGCCCGTCGTCGGGGAGCAGCACGATCCCGCCGGAGGCGTGCAGCTGCGCCAGCACCGGCTCCCCGACGTGCTCGTCCAGCACCGCCTGCACCCGCCGCACCTTCCGTCGCGCGGCCACCGCCTCCGAGCGCTCCTCGTCCGGGTGCGCGCCGAGGTCCAGGGCGAGCACGACCCAGCGGGTCGGCAGCTTGCGCCCCAGCCGCTCGGCCAGCTCCTCCGCCGGCTCACCGGCCAGCAGCGCGGCGACGAGCGCCCGGAGCACGTCGCCCTCCTCGCCCGAGATCGCCTGCTGCTCCTGCAGGTAGGCCGTCGCGACGACGGCCGTCACGGCCTGCACGTAGAGCTGCACCCGGTCCGCCGCCGCCAGCAGCTCGGGCATCTCGTCGGGCCGCGCCTGCGCGACCAGCTCGGCCCAGCCGATCCGCCCCCCGACGTGGTAGGCCGTCAGCACGGCCGCCAGCGGCACCCGCTCCTGCGCCCGGCGGGCCGCCGACGCCCGCGGTTCCGACAGCTCCTCCTCGGTCGGCGCGCGGTCCTCGATGAGGGTGGCGAAGAAGGTCCGCAGGTTGTCCTCGCAGATGGCGAGCACCTCGCCCTCGAGCTGCTCGCGCGGGAGCAGCGCGTAGAGCGGGATCTCCTCGAGGAAGGTCGCGATCATCCGCCGGGCGAGCACGGGCAGCACCCTCTGCACGCGCACGTAGAGACCGGCTGCCACGCCTGCACTCTGCACCAGCGTTGCGGCGGTGTCTCGTGATCGCTCACAACACGTACCGGGAGAATCCGGGTCAGAGCCGACGGGAGACCGCGGACCCGACCGCGAAGTCCCCCCGACATGCGCCGACTCCCGCTCCTGGTCACCGCC
>SCTD01000239.1 GCA_004299215.1 Frankiales bacterium
CCGTGCCCGGCGGGCCGGTCCCGGTCGCGGGGGTGACCTGGGTCAGCGTGCTGCCCACCTATCGCCGGCAGGGGCTGCTGCACGCGCTGATGACCCGGCAGCTCGCCGACCTGCACGACGAGGGCACGGCGGTCGCCGCGCTCTGGGCCACCGAGGCGGCGATCTACGGCCGCTACGGCTACGGCCCGGCGTCCTGGCGGCTCGGGCTGTCGCTCCGTCGGGGTGCGCCCTTCCGCACGCCGGTCGAGCCCGGCGGGCTGCGGCTCGTCGACCCCGGCTCCCCCGAGGTGCGGGCGGTGTACGACGCGGCGGCCGCGCGCACCGCCGGGTTCCCCGCGCGTGACGACGCCTGGTGGGGGTTCCGGCTGCACGACCCCGAGCACCGGCGCGAGGGCGGCAGCGAGCTGCAGTGCGTGCTGGCCGAGGGGGCGTACGCCCTGTACTCCACCGCGCCGCGCTGGCAGGACGGGCTGCCCTCGGGTGAGGTGCGCGTGCGCGAGGTGGTCGCGGCGACGCCGGGCGGCGCGGCGAGGGTCTGGCGGCACCTGCTCGACCTCGACCTGATGGAGAAGGTGCAGGTCTTCGCCGCCCCGCCGGACGGGCCGCTGCTGACCGACCTGCTCGCCGAGCCGCGGCTCGCCCGGCCGACGGTCACCGACGGGCTGCACGTCCGGCTGGTCGACGTGCCGGCCGCGCTGGCGGCCCGCCGCTACGCCGCCGGGATCCACGTCGTCCTCAAGGTGATCGACGACCGGTGCCCGTGGAACGCCGGCCGCTGGCTGCTCACCGGCGACCGCGACGGCGCAGCGTGCGAGGCGGTCACGGAGTCGCCCGACCTGGTCGTCGACGTGTCCGACCTGGGGGCGGCCTACCTCGGGGGGACGCCACTGCGCTCGCGATCGGTGGTGGAGGTGACGCCGGGGGCGCTGTCGAGGGCGACGACCGCCTTCGGGCCGCTCGAGGGCGCGCCCTGGTGCCCGCAGGTCTTCTAGGCGGGCTGGCAGGCGGGGCACCAGTAGAGGTTGCGGCCGACCATGACCTCGGTCCGGACCTCCGTCGCGCACCGGCGGCAGGGCAGGCCGGTCCGGCGGTAGACGTAGAACCGGTCCTCCCGTCGCGGGGGGCCGCTCCGCCGGTCGCGGTCCTCCCGGTGCGTCGTCACGATGTGCCCGGCGCGGACGCCGGCGCGCAGCAGCAGGACGAGGTCGTCCCACATCGCCCGCCAGGTCGGCTCCGGCACCTCGCGGCCGGGTCGGAAGGGGCTGAGCCCCGCGCGGTAGAGCGCCTCGGCGCGGTAGACGTTCCCGACACCGGCGAGCACCGACTGGTCCATCAGCAGCGCACCGATCGAGGTCCTGCTGCGCTGGACCTTCTGCCACGCCCGCTCCGGCCGAGGACTCCTCTGCAGAGGGTCCGGACCGAGCCGGGCCAGCACGGCGTCGCGGTCGGCAGGCGTGTGGATCTCGCACGCGGTCGGGCCGCGCAGGTCGAGCCAGTGCTCGTCGGTCTGCAGCCGCAGCCGAGGGGGGCGCTGCGGCTGCG
>SCTD01000240.1 GCA_004299215.1 Frankiales bacterium
CATGCGCTCCACGCTACGCCCGGCTGCGGGACGGGACCTGCCGTGGTGATGCGCCGTCGGCGAACGCCCGACGGCGCCGGCGTCGGCGTCACCGGCGCCGGCAGCGGGCTCGGCCGGGCGCTCGTCGAGCGCCTCGCCGGGCGGCCGGACGCCCCCCTGGTGGTCGGTCTCGACGCCACCCCTGCGCCGCTCCCCGGGGTGCAGTGGCGGCCTGCCGACGTGCTCGCCCGCGACCTCGCGACGCACCTCGCCGACCTGCGGACCGTGGTGCATCTGGCCGTGTCGTACGACCCCACGGCCGAGGCCGGAGCCCGCCGCGTGCGGACCGTACGCGGCACGCGCGCCGTGCTGGAGGCGGCCCGCAAGGCGGGCGCGCGCCGGGTGGTGCTGGTCAGCTCGCTCGACGTCTGCGCCTCTCCGGCGTCCGACGAGTCGCTGCCGCTGGACGAGGACCGGCTGCTGCGCTCGGACCCGGACAGTGCGCTGACCGGCGACCTGCTCGAGCTCGAGCGCCTGGCCGACCACGCCACCCGTACCGGGCTCGAGGTGCTCGTCCTGCGCCCGGCCGCGCTGATCGGGGCGAGCCTGGGTCCGGCGTACGACAGCGCCCTCCTCGGGGCGCTGGTCGCGCCGCGGCTGCTGGCCGTACGCGGCACCGAGCCGCAGTGGCAGCTCTGCCACGCCGACGACCTGCTCTCGGCGCTGGAGGTCGCGGCGCTCGGCGACCTGGACGGGGTGGCAGCGGTGGCCAGCGCCGGCTGGCTGGCCCAGCGGGAGGTGGAGGCGCTCACCGGCGCGCGGCGCGTGGAGCTCCCGGCGTCGGTGGTCCTGTCGACGGCGGAGCGGCTGCACCGCACCGGCCTGACGCCGGGAGCGCCGGCCGAGCTGGACCGGCTGCTCGCGCCCCTGGTGGTGCAGACCGCCCGGCTCGCGGAGGCCGGCTGGGAGCCGGCCTGGACGGCTGCGGACGCGCTCGCCGCTCACCTCGCGGCGCGGCCGTCCCCGGGCGGCCGGGCCGGGAGCTACACGGCGGCCGGCGCGGGGGCGACGGTGGCGCTGGTCGGGACCGCGGCCCTGGTCCGCCGGGCCCGCAAGCGGCGACGCGGCCGCTGAGTCGTACCGTGACGGCGATGGACGCGATCCGGCTGCTGGCCCTGCGTGAGGTGCCGCTCGACGTCGCCGAGGTCCTGGCGGCGGTCGACGACCCGCGGTCCGGGGGCGTGGTGTCGTTCACCGGCGTCGTCCGGGACACCGACGGCGGACGCGCGGTGACCGAGCTGGAGTACTCCGCGCACCCCGACGCCGAGCCCGCGCTGCGCCGGGTCGCCGAGGCGGTCGTGGCCGACCTCCCGGTGCACGCCGTCGCCGCTGTGCATCGGACCGGCGTGCTGCGGGTGGGGGAGGTGGCGGTGGTCGTGGCCGCCTCCGCGGGGCACCGGGACGAGGCGTTCGCCGCCGCGCGGCGGCTCATCGACGACCTGAAGGCCACCGTGCCGATCTGGAAGCGGCAGGTGTTCCTCGACGGAGCGGACGAGTGGGTCGGAACGCCCTGATCGTCCTAGGCTGGCACCGTGCCCGACTGGCTGCTGTGGCTGCTCCCCGTCCCGGTGGCGACGGCGGCTGCGATCGCGTGGACGGCGTGGAGCAGCCGGACCCGCGGCCCCGTGGACACCGCTGACGGCGTCGCGGAGTACGAGCGCTTCCGCGCCGCGCTGGCCCGCGCCGACCGGGACGAGCCGCCGGCGACCTGACCGCCGGGCGTCGATCTCATGATCAACGCCGCCCTCGCGCACTTCTGGGCTGGTCGAAAAGCGACGTCAGGCGGCGTTGATCACGAGCTGTGGCGCGGCTGATCCTCTGTGGATCATGGCCGGCTGCGCGGGCCTCAGGGCTTGATCGGCAGCCAGACGCAGACGCCCTCGCGGCCCTGCTCGGTGTCGAGCCGGACGCAGACGTTGCGCCGGTCGTCCTCCGTGATCGGGTCGGCGAGGGCGGGGGCTCCCAGCCCGGTCAGCAGCACCAGGCCGGTGAGGCCCATCAGCATCGTCTTGCGGGTCATCAGCTGTCTCCGGAGGTCGTGCACTGGGTGAGTGGGGTGGTCGGTACGACGGTGCAGTCGATGTCGTAGCTCTCGACACCGAGGCGCTTGATGCCCGTCGGGTTGCTGGGGAGCTCGGGGCCGATCAGGATCGCGCTGTCCTGCTGGCTGTCGCAGCTCGTGCCGCCGGCGGTGGCGGGTCCGCCGACGGTGCCGACGAGGGGCACCTGCGCGACGTTCTCGTCGCTCTCGGCCGTGACGCAGGAGTCCACGACGCCGAGGCGCTTCAGCACGCCCTGCTGCGCAGCCCGCGCCGGGATCGCGGAGGCACTCAGGTCGCGCGAGGCCTGCACCGCCGCGGCGGCGGGGGTCGGCGCCTGGGTCAGCAGCGTGCGGGCCGAGCTGACGTCCTGGGCGGCGACCACGACGGCGCGCTCGGGTGCGAGCTGGATGTCGGTCGATCCCCACGGGACGAGCACCCCGCCGATCAGGCCCAGCGTGGCGGCACCGGCAGCGGCGGGCGCCGCGGCCCGACCGGCCATCCGGCGCAGCCGCTCGACCCAGGTCAGCCCGTCGAGCCAGGGGGCCAGCGCCACGAGCCCGCCGGCCGGCAGCGTGCCGCCGCGGGTCGCGAACTCCCTGCGCAGCGCCTTGCGCGCCCGCATCAGCACGGAGCGCACAGCCGGCTCGGTCATCCCGAAGCGCTCGCCGATCGCGTCGTAGGCCAGCCCCTCGACCTCGCGCGCCCAGAGCACCGCGGCCTGGCGGGGCGGCATGGCGTCGAGCGCGTCCAGCGCGAGCCGGGCCTCGTCACGGGCGACCACCACGTCAGCCGTGTCGCGCCCGACGCGGGTGCCCTCGGGGACCTCGGCGACGGAGGTGCTGCGGCCTCGTACGCGCAGGCGGTCGATGACCAGGCGGCCGGTCACGCAGGTGGTCCAGGCCGCGACGTCGTCCTCGGTCGCCAGCTCGGCGCGGTGGTCGAAGGCGCGCAGCAGGGCCTCCTGGACGAGCTCCTCGGCCTCGTGCCGGTCGCCGAGGCGACGGGTGGCGTAGCGCTGCAGGCGCGGCGTGAGGCGGCGCACGACCTCGTCGAAGTCGAGCGGCTCCTCGACCGGGTCGGGGACCGCCCGCAGCAGGGGCGCCGGCTGCGCCGGGAGCGTAGCGAGCAGCGCCGCCTCGTCAGGGTGCGGCAGGTCGAGCATGGACGACATCGTCGGCCTTCTTCCGTCGAGGGCTGGGTGACCCGACAGCCCTACAACGGTGTTCGCCGCGAAACGTCGCGGTCCTGCCTCCGACTTTCTTCCCGCGGGACGAATCGGGCTGGCTGCTCAAGTCCGGCGGGCGGGGGTGCCGACACCGTTCGGGAGCGGAGGACGTCCAGGTCCCCCAGAACGAGAGGCACCCCCGTGGAGCACGTCGTCTTCTTCCCCGCCCCCGACGGGACGCCGGCGTTCCGGCGCGTCCCGAGCCTCGAGGAGGCCGTCCGGCTGGTCGAGCACCTGCGCAACGTCGACGGCGTGGCCAGCGCGAGCGTGCACGCGCTGACCGAGGTGCCGCTGGCGTTCCGGGCCTACTACAAGGTCGAGGTCCCGGCGGAGGCGAGCGTGCCCGCGCAGCAGGTCGCCGAGCCGGTCGGCCTCGAGCCGATCGTGGTCGAGCCCGAGCACGAGGTGGCCGAGGTCGTCGAGACCCCCGCCCTCGCGCTCGTCGAGGACGTGCAGCCCGACGGAGAGCAGGACGAGGAGCTGCTGGCGGCCAGCAACGGCCACTCGCAGGCGGCCCCGGCCAGCCTGGGCTTCTTCGCCTGAGCAGGTGGGCGCGCCGACACCTAGTCTGAGCGGGTGTCCCGGCGCGCTCTGACCCTGCTGCTGGCCGGCGTCTTCGCGGTCGGCCTCACCCTGACGGCAGCGGTCGCGCGCGTGCCGTACGTCGCGCTCGGCCCCGGGCCGACCTACGACACGCTCGGCGAGGTCGACAGCGGCGAACCGGTGCTCGAGATCGAGGGCCGGCGCACCTACCCCACCGATGGTCACCTGGACCTGACCACCGTGGGGGTGCAGCCGCGGCTCACGCTCGCGCAGGCGCTGCAGGGCTGGTTCGCCCGCGACCTGGCCGTGGTGCCGCGCGAGGTGGTCTTCCCGCCCGGTCGTACGGACGAGGAGGTCGACGCCGAGAACGCCGCCGCGATGGAGGCCTCGCAGAGCGACGCGGTCGGCGCGGCTGCCCAGCAGCTCGGGCTGACACCGGTGGTGAGCGTTCAGCAGCTGGCCGAGGGCTCCGCCGCGCGCGGACGGCTCGAGCCCGGTGACGTCCTGACGGCGGTCGACGGCGACCCGATCGCCGACGCCGCCGAGCTGCGCGAGCGCATCAGCAGCCGGAGCCCGGGCGACGTGGTGCGGGTGACGTTCGAGCGCGACGGCCGTACGGACACCGTCGAGATCGTCACCGCCGCCTCGACCGACGACCCCGCCCGGGCGGTGATCGGGGTGCTGACCGAGGAGCGCTACCCGCTCGACGTCACCATCCACCTGGAGGACGTGGGCGGCCCGAGCGCCGGCCTGATGTTCGCGCTGGGCATCCTCGACAAGCTCGGCCCCGAGTCCCTCACGGCCGGCAAGCACATCGCCGGCACAGGGGAGATCTCGCCAGACGGGACGGTCGGCCCGATCGGCGGGATCGCGCAGAAGCTCATCGCCGCCAAGCGCAAGGGCGCTGTCGCCTTCCTGGTCCCCGAGGACAACTGCGCGGAGGCCGCCGCGAGCGACCCGCCCGACGGGCTCACCCTCGTCCGCGTGGCGACGCTCGACCAGGCGCTCGACGGGCTGGCAGCCCTGCGTGCCGGTGAACGCCCCGCCGTGTGCGCCGCAGCCTGACCGTTCCGGCCCTGTCTGCTCCCTAGACTCCGGCCATGGAGCCCGGCGTCCCCTTCGCGCTCCTGGGCGCGGTGGTGCTCCTGTCGGTCGCGGCCTGGATCGGGCTGGCCGCCACGGCGGTCGTCCGCGCCGGGACCGGCCGGGGCGGCCCCGGACCGGCGGTGCTGCTGCTGGTCGGCGGGCTGGTGCTCGGCGTGGTCGAGACGGCCACCGCGACGTCGTTCGGCGAGGAGTCGTCCGACCTGCTCGCGGCAGCGCGTACCGCCGGGCTGCTGCTGGTCGCCGCCGGGCTCGAGGCCGGCGGGCTGTCCCGGCGGCGGCG
>SCTD01000241.1 GCA_004299215.1 Frankiales bacterium
GGTCGCCACCCTGGACGGCGAGGTCGTGGGGTTCGCCCTCTGGTACGTCACCTTCTCCACCTGGAAGGGACTGCCCGGCCTGTGGCTGGAGGACCTGTTCGTCCGCCCCGCCGCTCGCGGGCACGGGCTCGGCAAGGCGCTGCTGCAGCAGCTCGCCGCCGTGTGCGTCGAGCGGGGGTACCCGCGCTTCGAGTGGTGGGTGCTCGACTGGAACGAGCCGGCCATCGGCTTCTACCGCTCGCTCGGCGCCGTCCCGCAGGACGAGTGGACCGTGTTCCGCGTCGACGGCGAGGCGCTCGAGCAGCTCGCCTCTGGCTGATCCACGGACAGCCTGAGGTGGATCCACCTCCCGAGACCGCCTCAGGATGCGCGTGGATCACGGGCAGGGGCTCCTACTTGGCGTCGGCCCAGCTCTCGACCACGGAGACGTCGGCGACGAAGCGGACCCGGGAGCCCGCCGCCCACCAGGAGGCCGTCGCGTCGAGCGCGTCCGCGAGCAGCTGCGCCGCGTCGTGCGCGACCGCGACCGGCACGTGCAGCAGCAGCTCGTCGTGCAGGCACAGCACGATCTCGCCACCCAGCGGGCGCAGCCGGTCCCGCACCGTCGCGGCCCAGGCCTTGAACAGCTCCGCCGCGGCCCCCTGCACGACCGCGTTGCGCGCGAACCGCCCGAGGCCCTCCTGCGCCGGCAGGCTGCTCAGGCGGAGCAGCCGCCCGCCGTACGTCCGGATGTCGTGACCGAGGCGTCCCGCCTGCTCGGCGGCGCGCAGGTAGGCCATCGCCACCGGGTAGGCCCGGTCGAGATCGCGCAGTGCGGCACCCGCGGTGCCGGACGTCTGGCCGTACATCGCCGCCAGGACGGCGACCTTCGCGGTCGGCCGGTCGGCCCCCAGCGCGGCGGCGACAGGGGCGTAGAGGTCGGCCTCCTGGGCCGCCCGCGCCAGCCCGTCGTCGCCCGAGACCGCCGCCAGGACGCGCGGCTCGACCTGGCCGAGGTCGGCGCGTACGAAGGTCCAGCCCGGGGCGGCCCGGACCGCCGGCCGGAGCTCGGCGGGGAGGTTGTGCAGCCCGGCGGAGGCGGTCATCCGCCCGGAGGCGCCGTCGGCCGCCCGCCACTCCCCGCGCAGCCGCCCGTCCGCCCCGACGTGCCGGTCGAGCCAGCCCCAGCCGTAGGTCGTGGCGGTGCGCTCGGCCTTGCGCCAGGTCAGCAGCGCGGCGACGGCCGGAGAGGTCGCGGCGTGCGGCTCCAGCCGCCAGGAGCGGGTGTCCGGCAGCAGCAGGCCGATCCGGGCGAGCAGCTCGCGGACCTGCAGCGGCGAGCGCAGGTCGACCGGGTCGCCGGGGAAGTGCAGCAGCACCTCGGCATCGCGGCGGACCCGCGCGGCCGTCTCCTCGGCGGGCGACGCCGGCCGGTCCCCGACCACCGCGACCAGAAGCTGCCCCGCCACGGCGACGTCCAGCGGCAGGCCGTCCGCGCCGAGCTCCACCGACAGCAGGGCGGCGGCCGACTCGGCGTAGGCCGTCAGCAGTGGCAGCGGCAGCCCGCGTGGCGCCGCGCGCCGGTCGGGCAGTGACCGGAGCTGCTCCTCCTGGCGCTGCTGCAGCGCGAGGAGGAGCTCCGCCCACGCCGACGGGTCCGCCGTCCAGCCCCCGCGCAGCCACTCCCGCGACAGCTGCCCGTCCGGCCGCACCGGGCTCCGCTCGTCGCCGTCCACGTCGAACAGGTCGCTCTCGCCCCGCAGCCGCTCCGGCTCGGGCAGGTCGTAGGCAGCCGCCCACAGCGCCCCGAGGTCCTCGCGGCGCAGGCCGTGCAGCAGCCGGCCGACGGCGCCGAGGTCCCAGCAGGTCCGTGGCCGCGCCCCGGCGGCGAGCAGCGCCGGGACGACCTCCCGGGCCGCGGACCAGGTCCACCGCGGGTCGAGCGGTGCCAGCGCCGACACGACGTCCGCGACGCCGGCCGGCA
>SCTD01000242.1 GCA_004299215.1 Frankiales bacterium
CGTCGTCGAGCCTGTCGACGCCCGTCGGACCCGGGGTCGGGGTCGGGGGCGGGGACGCCGGCGGCGACGCGGGTACGGGGCTCGCGCTCGGGGCCGCCCCTGCGGACGCGGACGGCGAGCCCGTGGCGGACGGGACCGCCGACCCCGCAGGCGATCCCGGGGCACTCGGCGCCGGCGCTGCCGCCGCGGACCGGGTGGTGGCCGGCGCCGGGGACGTCGCCCGGGTGGGCGACGGTTCCGGCGCGGTGGCGGCTCGGTTCCGCGGCGGGGGCGACGACGGCGGGTCCCCGGCCCCGAAGGCCCAGCCCTCCACGGTGCCCGGCGCCGGGTCGCGGTCGGCGGCGCCGGTGTCGCTGAAGGTCCAGCTCCCGCCGGGCTCGGCGTACCAGTAGGACCAGTAGGCATCGGCCGGCGACGTGCGCTGGCACGGGTCGTTCGCCGGCTTGCCGTCGATGCGGCAGACGAAGTAGCCGGGTTGCTGCGCGGCCCGGGTCGGCTCGTGGCCTGCGGCGCGGAGGGCAGCGAGCCCGCTGCCCGGATCGCCCGCGGCGCAGTCGGTGTCGGTGCCGCCGCCGAGCGAGGCGAAGTCGACGACGACCGTCACGCCGGCGCCCTCGGCGCAGGCGGCCGCCGCCGCGGGGGTGGCAGGAGCCAGCCCCGCGGCGACGAGGACTCCGACGGCGACCAGCCGCGGACCGGCGCGCATCGGCCTAGTGGACGAGCAGGGAGCGCACGTTGCTGGAGCCCGGCGCGTTCTGCAGGTCCTGGCCGGTGCGCACCACGAAGCCGAAGCGGCCGCTACCGGTGAAGACCCGACGCAGCGTCCAGTCGCCGGTGCTCGCGCTCGCGCGCGTCTGCGCGGTGAGCACGCTGCTGCCGTCGGCGGTGATCCGGTAGAGGCTGACGATCAGGCCGCCCGGGCGCGCCGGCAGGCTGTCGCCGCGGAAGGTGTAGTCGCGCGCGCCGTTGCGGACGACCTGCAGCGACAGCGCCGTCTGCACGTTGAGCACGACCGACGGGCCGTCGGCGCAGCCGGCCTGCCGCGCGAGCAGGCGGGTGTTCGTCGGCGGGCGGACCGAGAAGCTCGCGGTGCCGTCGTTGCCGATCAGCCCGCTGCGCACCACGGTGTACTCCGTCGACGGACGGCTGTAGGCGAGCAGGTCGACCTGCGTGCCGGACCCGCCGCGGACCTGCACGGTGGCCGCACCCGTGGCGGTGATGGTCGAGGCCGGGAGCACCACGGTGGTGGCGATGCACGGCACGGGCTGCAGCGCGACGGTGCGCGCGGCGCCGGCGAAGGTCGTGCCGTCGAGAGCCGGCAGCGCCTGCGCGGTGGCGAACAGGTCGCTGGTGGTCGCCGTCCCGGCACCGCGGCGGAGGCCGCCGTCGTCGGCGTTCTGCTGGGTGGTCAGCCAGCTGCGCGACGCGGCGATGTCGGAGCCGACCGCGAGCAGGCCGGCGGCGGCGTAGCCGGTCGAGTTGACCGGCACCTCACCGGGGAAGCTGCCGTCGTCGTTGCGCTGCGCGAGCAGCCAGTCGCGTGCCTGCACCGCGTCCGGGGACGCGGCGAGGTCGAGAGCAGCCAGCGCCTGCAGCACCAGCCCGGTCGCGTCGACCTGGCCCTCGCACGGCTCACCGGTCTCGGGCTCGTACTCCTGGGGGAAGGAGCCGTCGGCGCACTGCGCCGCCAGCAGCCCCTGCACCAGCGCGTCGGACGGGGTGCGACCGGCGGTGTCGAGCGCGAGCAGCGCGAAGGCGTGGCCGTAGAGGTTGGCGAAGTCGCCGAAGTCGCTGCGGTCCTCGAGCCGCCCCTCGGGCGTGACGAGCGACAGCAGCTGGGCGAGCAGGTCGACCTCCGCGACGTCGGTGGCGTCGAGACCGGCCGCCTCGACGACGAAGGCGAGCTTCGCGGTCGCACCGGCGTACGCCGCGTCGTCGGCGTCGAACGGCACGCCCTGCGTGTACGCGGCCACGGCGTCGGCGGAGGTCGCGCTGGTCAGCGTGACGCCCAGGACGTCGTCGTGACCGCCTGCGGCGAGCAGCGCGATCGCGGCGTCGAGCGTGCGGCCGTAGTCGGTGAAGGAGATGGGCGTGTCGTCGGCGCCGGGGAAGCTGCCGACGACGGTGCCGGCGTCGCTGAGCGCGTCGGCGAGCCAGGTCGCCGCAGCCGCCGAGGCCTCGTCGGGCGTCGCGGCCACGGCGGGTGCAGGCAGCGAGACCAGTCCCGCTGCGAGGAAGGGGACGGCGACCGGCAGGAGCCGGCGCAGCTGGACGGTAGGCATGGGAGCCCTCTCGGAAGAGCGGTCCGTGACGGGGACCCAGGGCTTCCAGGGCTCCCGGTGCGAACGCCGAGGGCGGACTGGTCGTCCGGGCTCCGCCCCGCGAACCTCGACGGTACGAAGGAGCCGCTCGCCCCCGGGCGGGTGCTCCGACTCGCGACCGCTCCTGGAGGAGCAACCGCACACGGTTGCGGGTCAGTGCCGGAGTCTCACCGGCTTCCCCCGCTAGGAGCGCATTCGGTTGGTGCAGCGCCGAGCCTAGCGCGGGCAGGTTCAGCGGGTGGTGCAGATCCCGCCGTCGACCGGGATGACGGCGCCGGTGACGTACGACCCCGCTCGGCTGGAGAGGAAGACCGCGGTGCCGGCCATGTCGTCCGGGCGCCCGATCCGCCCCAGCGGCGAGCTCGCCGCGATGTGGTCGCCGAACGCCTCGAGCGTGGCAGCCATCATCTTCGACTCGAACGGCCCGGGCGCGATCGCGTTGACCGTGACGTGCCGCGGGCCGAGCTCCTTGGCGAGCACGCGGGTCAGCTGGTGCACCGCCGCCTTGCTGGTGGAGTAGGAGTAGGTCGGCAGCTCCGGGACGCGCAGCCCGTCGATGCTGCCGACGTTGATGATCCGTGCCGGGTCGTCCGCCGTACCCGCCGCCGTGAGCATCGGCAGGCACGCGCGCGTCAGGTAGAAGGGCGCCTTGAGGTTGAGGTCGACCACCTTGTCCCACGCCGACGCGG
>SCTD01000243.1 GCA_004299215.1 Frankiales bacterium
TGCCGGCTGGCGGTGATGAACTGGTCGAGGTCGGTGCTGTCGATCCGGATGTGCTTGCCGAGCTTGACGACCAGGCCGCCGAACGCCTCGGCACCAGCGTCCGCTTCATCCGCCGACTCCGCACCGAGGGGCGCATCCCGGTCGTCAAGCTCGGCAAGCACATCCGGATCGACAGCACCGACCTCGACCAGTTCATCACCGCCAGCCGGCAGGAAGCCTGGAACGACACCCGCCACGACGGCGCAGCGTGACCGAGGACCGCGAGCTGCTCGCCGTGCTGGTCGCCCTCGAGCCCCTCGACGAGCGCAAGTGGCACTACATCGACCTCACCGACCGCACCTTCGATGCCGAGGGAATGCTCGACCAGCCGTGGAGCTCCGGCGAACGCGTCCTCGTCGAGGTAGCAGCCTCCCTTTGGGACACCGGCAAGGTCGACCTCGGCTACATCGCCAGCGGCATGGGTGGCCGGCACTTCCAAGCCGTCGTCGATGCCCTCGCTGTCCGTGCCGGCCACAGCTTCGCCAGCACCCCCGACACCGCCATCCGACGTGTCCTCGGCGAGGACCTGCAGCGTTACGAACGGCCCACCGAAACCCTCACCCGCCTCCCAGGCCTGACCCGGCCACCTCGGGGCTGCGCGTCAGACGGCCTCGAGCGGTAGCAGGGCAGCCGTTCATCCACAGGTTCTGGTGTCCAGCTTCTGCCGGCCGCACGGCGCCGCGACGGTGTCACCTGACCAGGCATCACATCCCATCGGAGGCTCCACATGGCGGCCACACCGGGACGGCGGGGCAGCGTCGCCCAAGCGGCTAACGGAACGTGGTACTTCATCGTCGACATCGGTCACGGTGCAGACCGACGCCAGACGCGGCGGCGCGGGTTCGCGAGCAGGCGCGCGGCTCAGGCCGAGCTGACGAAGACCCTCACGTCCCTCGATCAGGGCGCCTACGTCGCGCCGAAGCGCGTAACGCTGACCGAGTTCCTGCAGCAGACGTGGCTGCCCGCCATTGAGCACACGATCAAGCCGGGAACCTTCGAGTCATACCGCCGCAACGTCCGAATCCACATCGCAGGACGGCCCTTGGGCCGCCGGCTGCTGCAGGACGTGGGTCCGGCTGATTTGAACGGTCACTACCGCCTGCTGCTGGCGGGCGACGACGACCATCGGGCGCTCAGCGCCCGGTCGGTCGCCTACATCGCCGCGATCCTGCACCGCGCCTTCCGTGACGCCGTCAGGTGGCAGACCCTGACCCGCAACCCCGCGGACGCCGCCGACCCGCCCCGCCCGCACGCCAAGCCCGAGATGCGCACCTGGAGCGCCGCTCAGCTCCGCGCCTTCCTCCAGTCCCTCGACGACGACCGGCTCAGCGGCTGCTGGTGGCTGCTCGCCACCACCGGCATGCGACGGGGCGAAGCCCTTGGGCTGCGCTGGGCGGACGTCGACTTCGACCGCAAGCTCCTTCGCGTCGTGCGCACGCTGATCACCACCGACGTCCAGCGCAAGGGCACACCCGGCTTCGCCTGGGGAACCCCGAAGACCGCAAAGGGTCGCCGGACGATCGCCCTGGACGACTCTGCTGTGGCGGCGCTCAAGGCGCACCGCAAGCGCCAACGGGAGGAGCGGTTGGCCCTCGGAGGCGACTACCGCGACGAGGACCTCGTGGTCTGCGAGCCGGACGGCTCCCCGGTGCACCCCAAGACCATCAGCTACCGGTTCGCCAAGGCCGGCCGCGCAGCCGGGCTGCCCAAGATCCGCCTGCACGATCTCCGCCATACGCACGCAACCCTGGCCCTCGAGGCAGGCGTCCACCCTCGCATCGTGCAGGAGCGCCTCGGCCACGCAACGGTCTCGATCACCCTCGACACCTACAGCCATGTGGACCTCGACCTGCAGGCCGCGGCAGCAGCCCGGGTGGCCGCGCTGCTGACCGCTGCCGACCCCGACGAGCCGAGGCTCCCGGGAATCCTGTGACCACTTTCGTGACCACAAGGCCCTGAAGCGACCTCAGAGACGTCCCCGCAAGTCGCTGACCTGCGGAAACGCCTCTGCGGCTTGGCGGTGGCGGTGGGATTTGAACCCACGGAGGAGTTGCCCCCTCACACGCTTTCGAGGCGTGCTCCTTCGGCCGCTCGGACACGCCACCGGCGGAGACTCTAGCGAAGCCGCCGGTGGCCTTCGAAGAACTCCAGCAGCACGGCCGCGCACTCCTGCGCCCGCACCCCGCGGACGACCTCGGGCCGCCAGTTGAGGCGGCGGTCGCGGAGCAGGTCGAGCAGCGACCCGGCCGCACCGGCCTTCGGGTCGTCGGCGCCGAAGACGACCCGCTCGACCCGGGCGAGCACCGCGGCGCCCGCGCACATGGGGCACGGCTCGAGGGTCACGACGAGGGTGCAGCCGGCCAGCCGCCACTCCCCCAGCGCCTGCGCGGCCATCCGCAGCGCCAGCACCTCGGCGTGCGCGGTCGGGTCGCCGCGGCCCTCGCGGTCGTTGTGCCCCCGGCCGACGACGTCGCCGTCCGGCCCGAGGACGACGGCACCCACCGGGACGTCGTCGTGCGCGACGGCGAGCGCCGCCTCCTCGAGGGCCAGTCCCATGGCCGCGTCGTACGGCCCGGCGGTCACCCCTCGCGCAGCCGCTCGAGGACGTCGTCGCACCCGGCGCGCTCGCACACGGCGGTGAGCACGTCGGCGGGCAGCAGGCCCTCCTCGGCGCACAGCCCGAGCAGGACGTCGGCGGGGGTGCCGAGGTCGGCGAGCACGGCGGTGTCACCGACCGGCTCGGCGATCGGCCGGACGCCCTCGTCGTCGTCCTCGTCGTCCCCGGACTCGTCCTCGGCCTCGGCCTCCTCCCAGAGCATCCGGGCGACGTCGCTGGCCTGCACGGCCCGCCGGTCGGACAGGAACACCCGCGGCTCGGCCAGGCTGCCCGCCCCGCCGTCGACGCGGACGACGGCCACGTGCTCGTCGTCCTCCTCCAGCAGCAGCAGCGCCGGGCCGGGACCGTCACCGGTCAGGTCGCGGAGGGTGTCGGCCAGCTCGTCGAGGTCCTCCACGTCGGACAGGTCGAGCTCGACCCCGGTCCACCCGCCCTCGGTACGGGCGAGAGCGGCGGCGAAGTACGACACGGGGAGGCTCCTGGGGTCTGAGAGGCGTGGTCAGGCAGTGCTAGTCCACAAGGGCGTCGACTACCCGCTCGAACGACTCGGAGAACCCGAGTCGCCGGGCGAGTGACGACAGCATCTCGTCCGCGTAGGCGTCCAGGTCGGACAGGATGGCCCCCATCTCCATCTCGTCCACCCCCAGGTCGTCGAAGATGCCGAGATCCCCCACCGGCCAGACGTCCTCGAGGTCGTCGTCCCCCGGTACGTCCAGGTCGAGGTGCTCGAGCACCTGCACCGCCAGGTCCCAGGCGACGGCAGCGGTCACGTCGGAGAGCAGGACCCGTACCCGTCCCATCTGCACGCGCACCACGACGAAGAACTCGTCGGCGACGTCGACGAGCGCGAAGGCGCCGTTCTCCCCGGGCTGCTGACGGACGGCGGCGATGAGGGCCTCGAGGTCGTCCGTGACGGCGTCCGGGAGCACGCCGAGCTGCCACTCCCCCTCCTG
>SCTD01000244.1 GCA_004299215.1 Frankiales bacterium
CTCGCGGTGGTGTTCGCGGGCAGCTCGACCTCGGGGTTGACCGTGAGCACGACCCGCGCGGTGTAGCCGTCGACGGTGATGTCGGTGACGCTGCCCACGGTGACGTCGTCGACCTTGACGGCCGACTGCGGCACCAGGTCGAGCACGTCCTGGAACTCGACGGTCAGCTCGTACGCGTCGTCGCCCTGGCCCTGTCCACCGGGCAGCGGGATGCTCGCCGCACCGCGGAAGCCGCAGCCGGTGAGGGTCGCGACGGCCAGGCCGCCGACGAGCAGCGTGGTGGGAACTCGCCGGGCGCTCATCGGCCACCGTCCAGGATGCCGCCGAGGGTCATGTCCCTCGGCCGGGGTGCGGGCAGGGCGGGTGCCCCGCCGCCGCTGGTCGCGGCGCCGGACGGGGGAGGCGGCACCAGGCCGCTGAGCTCGCCGCACATCTCCAGCGGCTGGCCCACCGTCTCCAGCAGGTCGCAGATGAGGCCGAGCGGGTTCTGCTCCGCCTGGGCCGGCCCGTTGTCGCGGGTGTCGAGGGTGCCGGTCGCGGGGTTGTAGGCCAGCTGCAGGTTGGACAGCGCGGTCGGCGACACGTCGAGGAACTCCTCGAGGGCCACCCGCTGCTTGACCAGGACGCCGGTGACCGCGGCCAGGTTGCTGATGTTCGCAGTGAGGTCGTCCTTGTTCTCGCGGACGAAGCTCGCCACCTCGCCGAGCGCCACCGAGAGCTCGCG
The DNA here is from genome assembly GCA_004299215.1 of Frankiales bacterium. Lineage (GTDB taxonomy): Bacteria > Actinomycetota > Actinomycetes > Mycobacteriales > SCTD01 > SCTD01. Next base: position 725 of record SCTD01000244.1, read on the forward strand.
GACGGCGCGCGCGAGGTCCTCGCGCTCGCCCTCGAGCTGCTCGGCGACCTGCGCGAGGTCGCGGTTGAAGGCCCGCACGGTGCCGTCGCTGCCGGCGATCGTCGTCGTGAAGTCCTGCAGGTTGGCGACGGTGCCGAACAGGTCGTCGCGGGACGCGTTGACGGTGGACACCAGCGTGGAGAAGTCCTTCAGCGTCGCGTTGAGCAGCTCGCCGTTGCCGTCGAGGTTGCGCGCGCCGACGCTCAGCAGGTCCGACAGCGCACCGTCCTTGTTGGCGCCCTCCGGGCCGAGCGCCAGGTTGAGCTTGTCGAGGGAGGCGTAGATCTCGTCGAGCTCGACCGGGACGGCGGTCCGGTCCCCGGAGAGCTCCGCACCGTCCTCCAGCGTCGGGCCGCCGGTGTAGACGGGCGTGAGCTGGACGTAGCGGTCGCTGACGATCGACGGGGCGATGACGACCGCCTTGGCGTCGGCGGGGACGTCGTACTTGTCGTCGTACTCCATCTCGACCCGGACGCGGTCGCCCTCGGGCTCGATGGCGGTCACCTTGCCGATCTTGACGCCGAGGACGCGCACGTCGCTCTCGACGTAGAGGCCGACGGTGCGGTCGAAGGTCGCCGACAGCGTCCTGGGGGTCTCGTTGCTGAACGCGCCGCAACCCGCCACGCCGCCGAGCAGGGCGAGCCCGACGACACCGCCGAGCAGGCGGGTGGCGCGGTGGGAGCCGTTGCCGGGGCGGTTCACGGGGTGCCTCCTGTGCACTGCGTGCCGTCCTCGCCCCACGTGCCCGGGCAGAAGCCGACCGGGGTCAGCAGGTTCTGGACCAGCGTGTCGAACCAGCGGCCGTTGCCGAGGTTGTTGGCGAAGACTCTGACGAAGGGGGCCAGACGCACCAGGCTCGCGTCGAGGTTGGCCTGGTTGGAGCGCAGCATGTCGGTCACGTTGCGCAGTCGCTCCAGCGCCGGCGCGAGGTCAGCGCGGTTCTCCCGCACCAGCGCCCGCAGCTGCTCGGAGAGCACCACGGTGGTGTCGAGCAGCCGGCTGATCGCCTCCCGGCGACGCGCCACCTCCTGCAGCACGAGCGAGGAGTCGGCGAGGAAGGCGGTGAGGTCCTCGTCGCGCTCGGCGAGCACCTGGCTGACGCCGCGGGAGCGGTCGAGCAGTGCGCGCAGCTCCTGGTCGCGGGACGCCAGGGTGCGGGACAGCCGGCCCAGGCCCTCGAGGGAGATGCGCACCTCGTCCGGGGTGTCGCGGAAGGTCTCGGCGAGGACGGTGAAAGAGCGGGCCAGCTGCTCGTCGTCGATCTCGCCGACGCTGGTGGACAGGTCCTGGAAGGCCTCGGCGATGTCGTACGGCGAGGTCGTCCGCGCCAGCGGGATCACCCCGCCCGGCTCGAGCTCGCCGTCGCCCTCGGGGGTGAGCATCAGGAACTTGCGGCCGAGCAGCGTCTTGATCCGGATGTCGGCGCGGGTGCGATCGCCGATGCGGGCGTCGTCGTTCGCGCGGAACTCGACCTGCACCCGGTCACCGGCGAGGTCGACCGACAGGACCTTGCCGACCTTGACCCCGGAGATGCGCACCTCGTCGTTGGGCCGCAGGCCCGCCGCCTCGGTGAACTCGGCCTTGTACTCCTCGCCGCCGATGATCGCGTCGACGCTGAAGCTGCCGGCGAGCAGGGCCAGGATGGACAGGATGCCGACGGAGCCGATGACCGTCTTGTTGCGCTCGCGGAACGGGATCATCGGTCACCCGCCCCGCCCGCGGCGGCGCCGCTGTCGCGCTGGCAGCGGGCTGCGGTGTTGACGAACTGCGGTGACATCGTCTCCCCCGTCGGCAGGACGATCGACCCGTCGAAGCCGCACAGGTAGAAGTTGAACCAGGATCCGTAGGTCGCGGTCCCGATGATGGTGTCGAGCTTGGTCGGCAGCCGCTCGAGGATGCCGTCGATCAGCGCGTTGCTGTCGTCGAGGGTGCCGGCGAGGGCGCGCAGCTCCTTGACGTCCCTCGCCAGCGGCGGGCGGACGTCGTTGAGCAGCCCGGCCGTGGCCGACGTCAGGTCGCTGATGCCGTCGAGCGACGCGCCGATCGCGAGCCGGTCCTCGGCGAAGCCGGCGGCCAGCCGGCGGAGCTGGACGATCAGGTCGGCCAGCTCGGAGTCGCGCTCGTCGACGGTCTCGAGCACCGTCTCCAGGTTGACGAGGACCCGGCCGATGACCGCGTCGCGGTCGGCCAGCGTGTTGGTCAGCGAGGCGGTGCGGGCCATCAGGCTCTCCAGGGTGCCGCCCTCGCCCTGCAGCGTCTGGATCAGCTCGAACGCGGCCTGGTTGACCGCCTCCGGCTCGAGCGCCTGGAACAGCGGACGGAAGCCGTTGAACAGCACGGTGAGGTCGAGCGCGTTGCGGGTCTGCGCCAGCGGCAGCGTGCCGTTCTCCTCGAGCGGCTCGGCACTGCCCTCGCCCTGGGTCAGGCCGATGTAGCGCTCACCGACGATGTTGCGGTAGCGGAGCCGGGCGATCGTGCTCTGCGGGATCTCGCGCTTGTCGTCGAGCGAGAACGTCACGAGCGCCAGCGCGTCGTCGTCGAGTTCGATGGCGTCGACCTGGCCCACCCGGACACCCGCGATGCGCACCTCGTTGCCGGGCAGCAGCCCGGTGACGTCGCCGAAGACCGCCTGGTAGGTCGTCTTCCCGCCGAAGCCGATGTTGCCGATCGTGGTCGCGAGCGTGAACGTCAGGAACGACGTCACGATCATGAAGATCACCAGCTTGACGAGGGCGGCAGAGGTCTTCACCGCAGCCCCACCTCCGTTCCACGTGCCATCGGCCCGAACAGCAGGTACGCGAGGTCGGGCACCTCGTCGGCCGGCACCCCGAGCACCGGCCCCAGGACCGAGCCCATCACCGCGCGCTGCCCGGCCGGGCTGCCCAGGGCCAGCGCGGGGTCGTCCGCAGCGGCCGCGGAGGAGCCTGACGCACCCTGGGTGCTGTCCGGCGGGCCGTCGTCGCGGTAGCCGTCCTGGAAGTTGATGTCCGCCGCCTGTCCCTGCGGGTCCGGCAGGCCGTAGCACTGCGGCCCGCGCGTGTCCTTGTAGCGGGGCTCGTCCGCCCCGGGCTGGTAGCCCCCCTGGTCCTCGGTGAACTCGAGGGTGATGTGCAGGCCGGGCTGCAACCCGCCGAACGAGTCGCCGATGAAGGAGTTCGAGGCGTCGAGCCCGCGGATCAGGCAGGGGTACTCCGGCGCGTACTTCGCGTAGAGCTGCAGCGGGGCGCGGCTGTCGGCGGCCAGGCGCACCAGCCGGTTCTCGTTGTCGCGCAGGAACGAGCCCATCTCCTCGGCGAACGTGGTCGTGGAGACGAGGAAGGTGTTGAGCTCCTGCTCCTGGTCGACCAGGTTCCGGTTGATCGCCGACAGGTTGTCCAGCAGCGCCAGCAGGTCCGGTCGCGTCGCCTCGAGGGTGTCGGTGAAGTCGGCCAGCCCGGCGAAGTTCTCCCCCAGCGCCTCGATCTCGGGGTTGAACTCCCTGAGGTAGGCGTCGACCAGCTCGAGGTTCTGGCCGAGCTGCTCACCGCGCCCGCGCAGCGCGGTGGAGAGCGCGTTCAGGGTGACGCTCAGCTGCTGCGGCTTGAGCGTGCGCAGCAG
>SCTD01000245.1 GCA_004299215.1 Frankiales bacterium
GGTTCCTCGGACCCGCGCTCGCGCCGCTGCTGTCCAGCCTCGTGGTGATCGGCACGTACCTGCTCTACGCCTCGACCGGTCGGGTGGGGTCGGCGGAGGCGCTCAGCCGCGTGCAGGAGCTCGTGCTGTCGGTCGGCACGACGCTCGGGGTGGCGGTGCTCTCGCTGGGGCTGCTCGTGCCCCTGCGCGGTGCGGGGCTGCGGCTGCGCCCGACGCTCGCCTTCCCTCCCGGGGTGGCGGTCCGCGCGCGCCGGCTGGCGGCCGGCGGCGTCGCGACGCTCACCGCGCAGCAGCTCGCGCTGGTCGTCGCGCTGCGGCTCGCCGCCGGTGGGCGCGAGGGCGACGTCATCGTCTTCACCGTGGCGACCGCGCTGTTCCTGCTGCCCTGGGCGGTGCTGGCGGTTCCCCTTGCCACCAGCGCGTTCCCGGCGCTGTCGGCGAGCGCCGAGTCCGGCGACGAGCGGGAGTACGGCGAGGTGGCCGGGCGCGCGACGCGCAGCCTGCTGCTGGCGACGACGGGCGCGGCCGCGGTGCTCGCGGTCGCGGCGCTGCCGGTCGCGCAGCTGCTCGTCCGTGGCGCGCCGGGCGTGGAGAGCAGCGCGGAGCTGGCCCGCGCGACGGCGGCCTTCGCGCCGGGGCTGGTGGGCTACGGCCTGGTCGCGCTGCTGGCCCGCGCCCTCTACGCGCGGGGGGCCGCCCGGGCCGCCACCGGAGCGACCGTCGCCGGCTGGCTGGTCGTGGCGGTGGCAGACCTGGTGCTGGTCGCCTCCTTCCCGGACGCCGACCGGGTGCTGCTGCTCGGAGCAGGGAACTCGATCGGGGTCAGCGTCGCCGGGGTCCTGCTGGTGCTCGGGGTGCGCCGCGCGGCGGGCGCTCCCGCGCTGTCGGGTGCGCTGCGCACGGCAGCCGTGGGGGTGCTGGCAGCCGGGATCGCCCTCGTCGCAGGGCTTCTCGTGCCGGACGGCGGTCCGCTGCTGGTGTCGCTCGTGCTGAACGCAGGGGTGGCTGCCGCTGCGTTCCTGGCGGTGGCGCGGCTGCTGGACGCTCCGGCCCTGCGGGAGCTGCTCCGTGCCTGACGTCCGGGTCCTGCTCGTGCTCGCCACCAGCACCGGCGGGGTGGGTCGCCACGTGCAGTCGCTCGCGGCCGGCCTCACGTCACGCGGGTGCGACGTCACCGTGGCCGGGCCGGCGTCGACGAGAGCGGCCTTCGACCTCCCGTCGTACGAGGTCGTGGAGATCGGCAGCGCGCCGCACCCCGCCCGGGACGCGGTCGCCGCCACCCGACTGCGGGCGCTGTCGAAGGAGGCCGACGTCGTGCACGCGCACGGCCTGCGCGCCGGCGCGCTCGCGGTGCTGTCGCCGAAGCCGGTCGTCGTCACGCTGCACAACGCGGTGACCGGCCGGATCGCCGCCGTGCTGGAGCGGCTGGTGGCTCGTCGAGCCGCGGTGCTGCTGGCAGCAGGCGCCGACCTGGCGGAGCGCGCGCGAGCCGTCGGGGCGCGTGACGTGCGCCTCGCCCCCGTGGCCGCACCGGCGCAGGTGGCCACGGGCCTGGACCCGGGACTCGGTCACCCGCTGGTGCTCGCCGTCGGCAGGCTGCACCCGCAGAAGGGCTACGACGTGCTGCTGCGCGCGCGGTCGGCCTGGCCCGAGGCGGTCGTGGCGGTCGCCGGGGACGGCCCGCTCGCCGACGCGCTGCGCGCGCAGGCCCCGGACGTGCGCTGGCTGGGCGCGCGCTCCGACGTCGCCGACCTGCTCGCCGCCGCCGACGTGGTGGTGCTGCCGTCGACCTGGGAGGCGCGCTCGCTGACCGCCCAGGAGGCGCTGCGGGCCGGGCGGCCGCTCGTCGCGAGCGCCGTGGGGGAGCTGCCGGCGCTCGTGGGCGACGGCGCGGTCCTGGTGCCACCCGGGGACGCCGAGGCGCTGGCCGCTGCCGTGCGGCGGCTGCTGGGCGACCCGGCTGCCGCGGCGGCGCTGGGGGAGCAGGGCCGTGCGGTGGCCGCCGGCTGGCCGAGCGAGGACGACACCGTGGAGCAGGTGCTGGGCGTCTACCGGGAGCTGCTGCGGTGAGGCGGGTGCTGCTGCTGTGCCTGGCCCTCCTGCTGCTGCCGGCCGCTCCGGCGGAGGCCAGGCCGACCGGCCCGGCGGTCCTCGTCGTGGGCATGCCCGGGCTGCAGTGGTCAGATGTCGGACCGCAGACCCCGACGCTCCAGCGGTTGGCGAGGACCGGTGCGGTGGGCGTGCTGTCCGTGAAGGCCGTCCCGGCGGTCAGCTGCCCGGCGGACGGCTGGCTGACCCTCGGCGCCGGCAACCGCGCTGTCGCGACGGGGATCGAGCGGGAGCCGTGCACGGCGGATCTGCCTGCCCCGCAGGAGCTTCCGGGGCTGCAGCGGGATCAGGACGACGAGGACCAGGGTGCCGAGCTCGGGGCGCTGGCGCGGGCGCTGAACGGCTGCGTCTCGGTGGTCGGGGCCGGCCCTCGACTGACCGGCGGCACGTCGCCCGAGGGCCTCTGCCAGGTGCTGGTCGCGGACGCCGGGGCCGTCTCGGGGGAGGGGACCGGACGTGCGGCGCAGGCCCTGGCCGCCGACCGGGAGCTCACCCGGCTGCTGGCCGGCAGCGGCGGCGGGACCGTCCTGGTGGTCGGGCTGTCCACGGCGCCGGGTGAGGACTCCGCCGAGCTGCACGTCGCGATCGCGTCCGGACCGCGGTTCCCGCCGGGGGCGCTGCGGTCGGCGTCGACCCGCCGCGCGCCGTACGTCCAGCTCGTCGACGTCGCCCCGACGGTCCTCGACGTCCTCGGCGTTCCGGCACCGGACTCGATGACCGGCGAGCCGTGGCGGTCGGTCGGGGATCCGCCCAGCCCCGAGTCGCTGGTCGACGTGTCCGAGAGGGCGCGCGTGCACAAGACCACCACGGTCCCGTTCTTCGTCGTGGGCCTGGCCCTGGAGCTGGCGCTGCTGGCGGCCGCGCTCTGGCGGCGGCGGCCCGACCTGGCCGAGCTCGTCGCGCTGGGCGGGACCGCCGCGCTGGGCGCGTCGTACGTCGCGAACCTCCTCCCGTGGTGGCGGTCCCCGGCGCCGCTGCTCACGCTGCTCGCCGTCGTCGTGCTCGTCTCGACCGCCGCCGTCGCGGTCGCCACCTCCCGCCACCTAGCGGCGATCTTCGCCTTGTCGGGATCCCGCACGCGGGGCTCGCCACGACAAGACGAAGATCATCGCCGGGGGCTGGTGCTCAGGCCGGTGGGGGTAGTCTGCGGGTTCACCGCGGGGGTCCTGGTGCTGGACCTGATCACGGGGGCGCACCTGCAGATGTCGAGCGTCGCGGGCTACAGCCCGCTGGTGGCCGGGCGGTTCGCCGGGATCGGCAACGTCGCCTTCGGGGTGCTGGCCGCCTCCGCGCTGCTGGCGACCGCGGCGCTCGGGCGGCGCGTCCGGGCGGTCGCTGCCGTCGGGGTGCTCGTCGTGGCCGTCGACGGCGCGCCGCCGTGGGGGAGCGACGTCGGAGGGGTGCTCGCCCTGGTGCCGGCCTTCGCCCTGCTGGCGCTGCTGGTGAGCGGCCGCCGGGTCACCTGGCTCAGACTGCTCGGAGCCGGCGCGGCCGGGGCGCTGGTGGTGACGGCCTTCGCGCTCGCCGACTGGAGCCGGCCCGCGGCCGACCGCACGCACCTGGGGCGCTTCGCGCAGGACGTCGCCGACGGGACCGCCGGGACGCTGCTGCGCCGCAAGGCCGAGGCGGTGCTCGACCTGCTCTTCACCAGCCCCCTGACCGCCGCCCTGCCGCTGGTCGTCGCGGCCGCGGTCTA
>SCTD01000246.1 GCA_004299215.1 Frankiales bacterium
CACCAGCGACGCGCTCGACCCGACCTCGCGGATGCCTGCCTTCAAGGTGTGCGCCGCACGCATCGACCGGCTCGGGGAGGCATCCCGATGACGCGCGTCGTGGTGGTGGGCAACGGCATGGCCGGTGCCCGGCTCGTGGACGAGCTGTCCCGGCGGGACCCGGGCGCACAGGTGACGGTCTTCGGCGCGGAGGACCGTCCGGCCTACAACCGGATCCTGCTGTCGGACGTGCTCGCCGGCACGCGGGCGCACGCCGACATCACGCTGGCCGCCGCGCCGTCCGGTGTCGTGCAGCGGCTCGGCACGCCCGTCACCGGGATCGACCGGGGCGCCCGGGTCGTGCTGACCGCGGACGGCAGCCGGACGCCGTACGACTCGCTCGTGCTCGCCACCGGCTCCACCGCGCTGGTACCGCCCGTCCAGGGCATCGCCGGGCCGGACGGGCGGCTGCTGGAGGGGGTCCACGTCTTCCGCACCCTCGACGACTGCACCGCGATCCTGGCCGCCGCCGGCCGTGCGCGGCGCGTCGCCGTCGTCGGCGGGGGGCTGCTGGGCCTGGAGGCCGCGCGCGGGCTGCTGACCAGCGGGCTGGAGGTGCACGTCGTCCACGGCGCGGACCACCTGATGGAGCTGCAGCTGGACCCGGCCGGCGGGGCGGTGCTGCGTCGTGCCGTGGAGGCGCTCGGGGCCCGGGTGCACCTCGGCTCCTTCGCCTCCGGCGTCACGGGTGGCCGGAGCGTCACCGGCGTCCGGCTGGCGGACGGGCGGCACGTGCGCGCAGACCTCGTCGTCCTCGCCTGCGGCATCCGGCCGCAGCTGGACCTGGCCCGGAGCGCCGGCCTGCGGGTCGACCGCGGCATCGTCGTGGACGACCGGCTCCAGACCTCCGACCCCTCCGTCTTCGCCCTCGGCGAGTGCGCCCAGCACGACGGGCAGGTCTACGGGTTGGTGGCGCCCGCCTGGGAGCAGGCGGCCGTGCTCGCCGACGTGCTGTCCGGGCGCCCCGCGTCCTACACCGGCTCGCGGCTCGTGACCCGGCTCAAGGCCATGGACCTCGACGTCGCCGCCATGGGCGAGACCGCACCCGAGCCGGCCGACAGCGGCGACGGCCTCGAGGTGCTCGTCTTCTGCGACCCGGCCCGGCACGTCTACAAGAAGGTCGTCGTCCGCGAAGGGGTCGTGACCGGCGCGGTCCTGCTCGGCGACCTGTCCACGGTCGGGCCGGTGACGCAGGCCTTCGACCGCGCGACGCCGCTGGCGGGGGACCGGCTGCACCTGCTCTTCGCCGGCCTCGGCGGAGCCGCGCCGGCCGACGCCGCCGACCTCGACGACGACGCCGTCGTCTGCACCTGCAACGCCGTCACCGCCGGGTCGGTCCGGGCCTGCGCGGCGGACGGCTGCCGCAGCGTCAGCGAGATCGCCCGCCGGACGAGGGCCACCACCGGCTGCGGAACCTGCACGGGCGTCGTCGCACGCCTGATCGAGACCACCCCCGAAGCAGCCGACGAGCGGAGGATCGCGTGAGGAAGACCCTGGTCGTCGTCGGCCATGGCATGGTCGGGCACCGGCTGGTCGAGCTGGCCGTCGAGCGCGGCCTCACCGCCGAGTGGGACGTCGTCGTGCACGCCGCCGAGAGCGTGCCGGCCTACGACCGCGTCGGGCTCTCGTCGTGGTTCCGTGGCACCACCTCGGCCGAGCTCTCCCTCGTGCCCGAGGGCTTCTTCGACGCGCCGGAACTCGACCTGCGGCTCGGCGACCCGGTCGTCGCCGTGGACGTCGACGCCCGCACCGTCACGTCGGCCGCCGGCACCGTCACGCCGTACGACGCGCTCGTGCTGGCCACCGGTTCGACGGCGTTCGTGCCACCGGTCCCCGGGGCCACCGGTCCTGGCCGCCTCGTCTACCGCACTCTCGACGACCTGGAGCAGATCGCCGCAGCCGCCGCCGGCAAGCGGGCCGGCGCGGTCGTCGGCGGCGGGCTCCTCGGGTTGGAGGCCGCCGACGCACTGCGCTCACTGGGGCTCGAGACCACGGTGGTCGAGTTCGCCCCGCGGCTGATGCCGGTGCAGGTGGACGAGGCCGGCGGGCAGGCTCTTCGCCGCCTGGTCGAGGGTCTGGGCGTCCGGGTCCGGACCTCGGCCTCCACGCAGGCCGTCGAGGAGACCGGTGACCGCCTGCGCATGGTCTTCGCCGAGGGCGAGCCGCTCGAGGTCGACCTCGTCGTCTTCTCGGCCGGCATCCGGCCGGACGACGCTCTCGCGCGGGCAGCCGGTCTCATGACCGCCGAGCGGGGTGGCGTCCTCGTGGACGAGGCGTGTCGTGCCAGCGCCCCGGACGTCTACGCCGTGGGGGAGTGCGCCAGCGCTGCCGGCCGCTGCTGGGGTCTCGTGGCGCCCGGCTACGACCAGGCCGCCGTCGTCGTCGACCGGCTGCTCGGCGGTGCGTCGTCCTTCGAGGGCGCTGATCTGTCCACCAAGCTCAAGCTCATGGGCATCGACGTCGCCAGCTTCGGCGATGCGCACGCCGAGACAGCCGGAGCGCTGGAGCTGGTGTGGGCGGACCCCGTCGCCGGCGACTACCGCAAGCTCGTCGTCAGCGACGACACCCGCACCCTGCTCGGCGGCATCCTCGTCGGCGACGCCTCCGCCTACCCGCTGCTGCGGCCGATGTGCGGTACCGAGATCGCCGGCAACCCGGCCGATCTCGTGCTCCCGGCCCGCGAGGGCCAGCCGGCCGGCATCGGCGCGGCCGCCCTGCCGGCGTCGGCCCAGGTCTGCTCGTGCCGCGACGTGAGCAAGGCCGAGATCTGCTCGGCCGTGGCCCAGGGCGGCTGCCGCGACGTCGCCGGCGTCAAGGCCTGCACCGGTGCGGGAACCGTCTGCGGGTCCTGCGTCGGACTGGTGCAGGACCTGGTCAGGAGCGAGCTCGACGCGATGGGCGTGAGCCTCTCCACGGCCCTCTGCGAGCACTTCGACCTGAGCCGCGCCGAGATGTTCGAGGTCGTCCGGGTGAAGGGGATCCGCACCTGGTCCGAGCTGCTCGCCGAGCACGGACGGGGTCGTGGCTGCGACATCTGCAAGCCGACCGCGGCGTCGGTCTTCGCGAGCGTCTTCAACGACCACGTGCTCGGCGGCGACAAGGGCTCGCTGCAGGACACCAACGACCACATGCTGGCCAACCTGCAGAAGGACGGCACGTACAGCGTCGTCCCGCGCATCCCGGGTGGCGAGGTCACCCCGGAGCACCTGATCGTGATCGGCGAGGTGGCCAGGGACTTCGGCCTCTACACGAAGATCACCGGCGGCCAGCGGATCGACCTGTTCGGCGCTCGTGTCGAGCAGCTGCCGCTCGTCTGGCAGCGGCTGGTCGACGCCGGGATGGAGAGCGGTCACGCGTACGGCAAGTCGCTCCGCACGGTGAAGTCCTGCGTGGGCTCGACGTGGTGCCGCTACGGCGTGCAGGACTCGACCACCCTCGCGATCGAGCTGGAGCTGCGCTACCGCGGACTGCGCAGCCCGCACAAGGTCAAGATGGGCGTCTCCGGCTGCGCCCGCGAGTGCGCGGAGGCGCGCAGCAAGGACGTCGGCATCATCGCCACCGAGAACGGCTGGAACCTCTACGTCGGTGGCAACGGGGGCTTCCGGCCGCGACACGCCGACCTGTTCCTGTCGGACGTCGACACCGAGACCCTGGTGCGTATCACCGACCGGATCCTCATGCTCTACGTCTTCACGGCCGACCGGCTGCAGCGCACCGCGCCCTGGATCGAGGGCATGGAAGGGGGCCTGGAGCACCTGCGCGCCGTCGTCGTGGACGACACCCTGGGCCTGTGCGCCGAGCTGGACGCGGCGATGGCCAGGCACGTCGAGACCTACCGGGACGAGTGGGCGGAGACCCTCGCCGATCCCGAGAAGCTCGCCCGCTTCACGTCCTTCGTCAACGCACCCGAGGTGCCCGACCCGAGCATCGCGTTCGTCCCCGAGCGCGGTCAGATCCGTCCCGCCCGCCCCGACGAGAAGCCCCTCGTCGCCGGCCCCGTCCTGCCCATCCGAGAGCTGAGGAGCGTCCGCGCGTGACCTACCGATCGATCTGTCCCTACGCCCGCCTCCCGCTGGACCGCGGCGTCGCCGCGCTCGTCGACGGCGAGCAGGTCGCCGTCTTCCGCACCGACGGCGACGAGCTCTACGCCGTCTCCAACCTCGACCCGTTCAGCGGGGCCATGGTGATGTCGCGTGGCATCGTCGGCAGCCGCGGCGACCGGCCGACCGTCGCCAGCCCGGTCTACAAGCAGGTCTTCGACCTGGCGACCGGGGTCTGCCTGGACGACCCGACGGTGCGGTTGCGGGTGCACGACGTGCGGGTCCACGACGGGATCGTCGAGGTCGCGTTCCAGACCGAGGCGCTCAGCGCCTGACCGCCGTATCGTCGAGCACGTGAGAGCGCCCCTGGTCGACGGCTTCGGCCGCGTGCACACGGACCTGCGGCTGTCGCTGACCGACCGCTGCAACCTGCGCTGCACCTACTGCATGCCGGCGGAGGGCCTCGACTGGCTGCCCAGGCCGGAGCTGCTCACCGACGACGAGCTGGTGCGGGTCGTGGGCCTGCTCGCCGAGCTCGGGGTCCGCACGGTTCGCCTCACCGGCGGCGAGCCGCTCCTGCGGCCCGGTGTGGTCGGTCTGGTCGAGCGGCTGGCCCGGCTGGACCTGTCGCTGTCGCTCACCACCAACGGGCTGAGCCTGGCCCGGATGGCGCCGGCCCTGCGCGACGCCGGCCTGCGCCGCGTCAACGTCAGCATGGACACGCTCCGGCCCGAGCGGTTCGTCGAGCTGACCCGGCGGGACCGGCTGCACGACGTCCTGACCGGCCTCGCGGCGGCCAAGGCGGCCGGCCTCGAGCCGGTCAAGGTCAACGCCGTGCTCATGCGCGGGATCAACGACGACGAGGCCGGCGACCTCCTGCAGTGGGCCCTCGACGAGGGCTACGCGCTCCGCTTCATCGAGCAGATGCCGCTCGACCCGCAGCACGGCTGGGACCGCTCGACGATGCTCGACGCTGACGAGATCCTGGGTCGGCTGGGCGAGCGCTGGTCGCTCACACCGGTCGAGGTGCGCGGGAGCGCGCCCGCCGAGGAGTTCCTCGTCGACGGCGGCCCGGCGACAGTCGGTGTGGTCGGCTCGGTCTCCCGTCCGTTCTGCGCGGCGTGCGACCGGCTGCGGCTCACCGCGGACGGCCAGGTGCGCAACTGCCTGTTCGCGCGCGAGGAGTCCGACCTGCGGGGACCGCTGCGGTCGGGCGCCTCGGACGACGAGCTCGCCGAGCGCCTCCGCGTCGCGGTGGCCGGCAAGAAGCAGGGCCACGGCATCGGCGAGCCCGGCTTCGTGCAGCCCGACCGCCCGATGTCCGCGATCGGCGGTTAGAGCCTGCTCTGCAGGCCTTCTCGTACCTCCGGCCACTCGCCCGCCAGAATCGAGAAGTAGGCGGTGTCGCGGACGCTTCCGTCCGCCCGCAGCCGGTCGTGCCGCAGCGTCCCGTCGTAGCGCGCCCCCAGCCTCCGGATCGCGCTCTGCGAACGGCTGTTGCGGGCGTCGGTCTTCAACGTCACCCGCTGCGCCCCGAGGTCGTCGAAGGCGTGCGAGAGGAGCAGCTGCTTGCAGGCCGGGTTGACGTGCGTGGCCCAGAGGGAGCGGGCGTACCACGTCCAGCCGATCTCGAGACCGCTCACGGACCGGTCCACGTCGAGGTACGACGTGCTGCCCTGCGCGCGACCGCCCACCACCACCGCCCAGGCCAGGTCGCCCCGGTGGGTGCGCACTAGCTCGCGCACGTCGTCCTCCGTCCGCGGCCGGCGCGCGGGGAGCCACCGCCACACGTCGTCGTCGGCGGCGGCGACGAGCAGGTCGGGGGCGTGCGCCACCGTCAGGGGCTCGAGCCGCACGCCGTAGCCGTCGAGCACGATCGGGGTCGGGGTGCGCACGGATCGAGGCTAGATCGGGCACAACCCCGCGGGCCCGCGCGTTGTCCCCGGTCATGGAGGAGAACCGCGCCCGGCGCGTCGTCGAGGGCCTGCGGGCACACGGGGTGCCGGCCACGATCCGCAAGGCCGGCGTCTACCAGTTCGGGGTGGTCGTCGCCCTGCCCGACGGACGGGAAGCCGTCTGGGACACCGACGGGACAGCCGGGCTGGAGGCGACCGTGATGGCGGACGGCATGCTGCGCGGCTTCGTTCCCACGATCCCCGGATCCGAGGAGTTCACCGAGGAGCAGGTCGTCGAGGCGATCTGGCACACCGACTACGACCAGCCGATCGGCCGGCGCAGGGAGACCGCACCGGCCAAGGGCGCGCCGCTGCCGCCCGAGGGCGGGGTCTTCCGCCGCTTCATGGGCGGCTTCCGGCACTGACCGGGTCAGCAGATGCTGCGCAGGAACCGGTAGGGGTTCACCGAGACGCCGTCGACCTCGCGCTCGAAGTGCACGTGGTTGGTCGACCCGGCGTTGCCCGTGGAGCCGACCCGGGCGATCAGGTCACCGGCGGACACGCGTCCCGACGTCACCACGTTCTCGGAGTTGTGCGCGTAGAAGTAGGTCTCGCCGTTGTCGGCGTCGAGGTAGAGCGAGATGCCGCCGGCAGAGGAGTAGGCGGCCCGGACCGTGCCGCCGGCCACCGCGTAGACCGGTGAGCCGTACGGCGCCATCAGATCCGTGCCCTTGTGGGTCCGGCCGCCGGACCGGGGTGCGCCCCAAG
>SCTD01000247.1 GCA_004299215.1 Frankiales bacterium
CCGGCGGCCCGCCGGTGCCGCGGATGTCCACCTCCGGCCGCTCGCGCGAGGTCCAGAACCAGCCGCGGGGCCTCGACCGGAGGACTCCCCGCCGCACCAGGTCGGCCAGCAGCAGCCGGACCTCGTGCTCGTCGCCGAAGAGCGGCAGGTCGGCCTCGGTCAGCGGCAGCTCGGCCGCCGCGCAGCCCAGGTGCGGGCCGAGGACGTAGGGGTTGCCCGGGTCCAGCACGGTCGTCTCGACCGGCCGGCCGAACAGCGCCTCCGGGTGGTGCACCAGGTAGGTGTCGAGCGGGTCGTCGCGGGCGACGAACACGGCGAGCGCTCCCTGGCCGGCCCGCCCGGCGCGACCGGCCTGCTGCCACACCGAGGCGACCGTCCCCGGCCAGCCGGTGAGCACCACCGCGTCGAGGCCGCTCACGTCGAGGCCGAGCTCGAGCGCGTTCGTCGCGGCGACCCCGGTCAGGTCGCCGCTCTGCAGCCGCCGCTCCAGCTCGCGGCGCTCCTCCGGCAGGTAGCCGGCCCGGTAGGCCGCCACCCGGTCCGCCAGCTCCGGGGCCGCCTCCGACAGCGCGCGCCGGGCGTTCAGCGCCACGGCCTCGGCGCCCCGCCGTGAGCGCACGAAGGCGATCGTCCGCGCCCCCTCGACGACGAGGTCGGCGAGCAGGTCGGCCGTCTCGGCCGTGGCCGATCTCCGTACCGCCGCGCCGTTCTCGCCCCCGCCCTGACCGGACGAGAAGGCCGGCATCAGCGGCGGCTCCCACAGCGCGAACTCCGTCGTCCCGCGCGGGCTGGCGTCGTCGGTCACCGGCACGACCGGCAGGCCGGTCAGCCGCGTCGCCGACACCTCGGGGTGCGACGCCGTCGCGGACGCGAGCACGAAGACCGGCGAGGCGCCGTAGCGCGCGCAGACCCGGCGCAGCCGGCGCAGCACCAGCGCGACGTGCGAGCCGAAGACGCCGCGGTAGGAGTGGCACTCGTCCACCACGACGTACCTCAGGTGACGCAGGTACGGCGCCCAGTCCCCGTGCCGCGGCAGGATCCCGCGGTGCAGCATGTCGGGGTTGGTGAGCACGAAGCGGCCGTGCCGCCGCACCCAGTCGCGCTCCTCCCGGGGGGTGTCGCCGTCGTACGTCGCCGCCTTGACGGCCATCAGGTTGAGGGCGCGGATCGCCCGCAGCTGGTCGGTCGCGAGCGCCTTGGTGGGGGAGAGGTAGAGGACACCGGCCCGGTCGTCGTCCATCAACGCGGTCAGCCCGGGGAGCAGGTAGGCCAGCGACTTCCCGCTGGCGGTGCCGGTCGCGACGACGACGGAGCTGCCGCCCCGGGCGAGCTCGGCCGCCTGCACCTGGTGCGCCCAGGGCCGCTCGATGCCGGCCAGCCGGAGCCGGTCGACCAGCAGCGGGGCGGCCCAGGCCGGCCAGTCCGCCGGGCGGCCGCTGCGGGCCGGCACGTGCTCGACGTGCGTGACCCGGTCGGCGCGGCTCGGGTCCAGGCACAGCCGGGACAGCAGCGTCTCGGCGCGGGAGGAGGTCACGGGCGTCCATCCTCGTACACCCCCCGTTGCGTCATGCTCAGAGGAGCACCTCGCGCGGAGCGGGGCAGGACGCACGGGACCCGTGGTGGTGGTCCACCCGCCGGGTGCGGTTGACTACGCGCGCGCCGGGTAGGGCGCGAGCAGCCCCGCTGTGGGGCCGGCTGTCGTACGCGCACTGGAGGAGATGTCGTGGACCTGTCCCTGTCGACCCGCACCGAAGGTGACCGCACCGTGGTCGTCGTGGGCGGCGAGATCGACGTCTACACCGCCCCCAAGCTGCGCGAGCAGCTCATCGACCTCGTGAGCAGCGGCCAGTACCACCTGGTGGTCGACATGGAGGGCGTGGAGTTCCTCGACTCCACCGGCCTCGGCGTCCTGGTCGGCGGCCTCAAGCGCGTCCGCGCGCACGAGGGCTCCCTGCGCCTGGTGTGCACCCAGGAGCGCATCCTGAAGATCTTCCGGATCACCGGCCTGACCAAGGTCTTCCCGATCCACACCTCCGTCGAGGAAGCCGTCGCCGCGACCGACTAGGCCGCCGACCCCACATGGCTCTCGTCGAGCTGCTCCTCAGCCCCCTCCCCGCGCACGTCCGCACCGCGCGCCTGGTCGTCGTCGCCGCTGCGCGCCGGGCCGGGATGGACGACGAGCTGGTGGACGAGCTGCGGCTCGCCCTGGGCGAGGCCTGCACGCGCGCCGTCGGGCTGCACGCACGGCACGCGCCGGGCACGCCGGTCAAGGTCACGGTCCGCGACGACCCCGGCGGGCTGATCGTGACGGTCACCGACACCGGCCCGGCGGCCGGCCCCGTGCCCGAGGACCTCGCCGAGGGCATGCTGGACGGCGGCGCGGCCGGGGAGCTCGTCGACCCCGACGTCGCGCTGGCCGTCGTCACGGGGCTGGTGGACTCCGTCGAGATCGAACCCAGCCCGACCGGCACCACGGTCACCATGCGCTGGCCGCTCCCCGCCGGAGCGGCTCCGGGCGCGACGGCGGCCTCCCAGGCCTGAGCTCCGGGCTCCGACGGCCCCCCTGGTGTGACCGGCGCCACGGGTCGCTCGGTATGCTCCCGCGGCCCGGACCTACCGGGTGGTCTGCTGTGCCCGGGTCCGTCCGGGTTCGGTCGACCCGCCCGACCTCCTCGCCGGCCCGGTGGGGAGGCGACCGGCGTGCGGGCTGATGGCCCGCGCCGGTGCTCACCGCACCAGGAGGATCTCCCGCCTTGATCAGCTCAGCGCACCTCGCCGTGTCCGGCGAGGACCTGGCTTCCGTCGCCGACGGCGACAAGCCGATCGTCTACCTCATCCTGCTGACGTCGCTCGTGGCGCTCGGCTTCGCCGCCCTCTTCGCCCGGGAGGTGCTGGCCGCCGGCCAGGGCACCCCGAAGATGATCGAGATCGCCAAGGCGGTCCAGGAGGGGGCAGCGGCCTACCTCAACCGGCAGTTCAAGACCCTCGCGGTCTTCGCCGGCCTGGTCTTCCTGCTGCTGTTCCTGCTCCCCGCCGACGAGACCGCCGTCAAGGTCGGCCGGCCGATCTTCTTCCTGGTCGGTGCGGCGTTCTCCGCGCTGGTCGGCTTCATCGGCATGACGCTGGCGACCCGCACCAACCTGCGCGTCGCCAACGCCGCGAACGAGTCAGGCACCAAGAAGGCGCTCCGGCTGGCCTTCCGCGCCGGCGGCGTGGTCGGCATGTTCACCGTCGGCCTCGGCCTGCTCGGCGCGACGCTCGTGCTGATCATCTACGGCGCGGACGCCCCCCGCGTGCTCGAGGGCTTCGCCTTCGGTGGCGCGCTGCTCGCGATGTTCATGCGTGTCGGCGGCGGCATCTTCACCAAGGCCGCGGACGTCGGCGCCGACCTGGTCGGCAAGGTCGAGCAGGGCATCCCCGAGGACGACCCGCGCAACGCCGCGACCATCGCCGACAACGTGGGCGACAACGTCGGCGACTGCGCCGGCATGGCGGCCGACCTGTTCGAGTCGTACGCCGTCACGCTCGTGGCCGCGCTGATCCTCGGCCAGGTCGCCTTCGGCGAGCAGGGCATGGTCTTCCCGCTGATCGTCCCCGCCATCGGCGTGCTCACCGCTCTGGTCGGCATCTACGGCACCAGCCCCCGCGACGGCGACCGCAACGGCATGAACGCCATCAACCGCGGCTTCTTCCTGAGCGCCGTCGTCTCCGCCGTGCTGGTGGCCATCGCGGCCTTCCTCTACCTGCCGGCGACGTTCGGCGAGCTCGACGGCGGCACCGAGTCCGAGAGCAACCCGCGCCTGGTGGCCATCGGGGCAGTGATCATCGGCATCGTGCTGGCCAGCCTGATCCAGGTGCTGACCGGCTACTTCACCGAGACCAACCGCAAGCCGGTCAAGGAGATCGGCAAGAGCTCGCTCACCGGACCGGCGACGGTCATCCTGGCCGGTATCAGCGTCGGCCTGGAGAGCGCGGTCTACTCCGCGCTGCTCATCGGCGGCGCGGTCTACGCGGCGTTCCTGCTCGGCGGCGGCTCGACCGTCGTCGCGCTGTTCGCGGTCGCGCTCGCCGGCACCGGCCTGCTCACCACGGTCGGCGTCATCGTGGCCATGGACACCTTCGGCCCGATCAGCGACAACGCGCAGGGCATCGCCGAGATGTCCGGCGAGGTGACCGAGGAGGGTGCGCTCGTCCTCACCAGCCTCGACGCGGTCGGCAACACCACGAAGGCCATCACCAAGGGCATCGCCATCGCGACCGCCGTGCTGGCGGCGACCGCGCTCTTCGGGTCGTTCCGCACCGAGGTCGAGCGGGCGCTCGTCGAGGCCGGCAGCGCAGCCCAGTTCTCGCTGTCGATCGAGAAGCCGAACCTGCTGTTCGGCCTGATCATCGGCGCCTCGGTGGTGTTCCTGTTCTCCGGTCTGGCGATCAACGCGGTCTCCCGCGCCGCCGGCCGCGTGGTCTTCGAGGTGCGCGAGCAGTTCCGCACCAAGCCGGGGATCATGGACTACACCGAGAAGCCGGACTACGGCCGTGTCGTCGACATCTGCACCAAGGACTCGCTGCGCGAGCTGGCCACCCCCGGCCTGCTGGCGGTCCTGTCGCCGATCGCCGTCGGCTTCGCCCTCGGCTACCAGCCGCTGGGCGCCTTCCTGGCCGGCGCCATCGCGGCCGGCGTGCTCATGGCCGTCTTCCTGTCGAACTCCGGCGGGGCGTGGGACAACGCCAAGAAGCTCGTCGAGGACGGCACGCACGGCGGCAAGGGCTCCGAGGCGCACGCCGCCACGGTCATCGGCGACACGGTCGGCGACCCGTTCAAGGACACCGCCGGTCCGGCCCTCAACCCGCTGATCAAGGTCATGAACCTGGTGGCCCTGCTCATCGCGCCGGTCGTCGTGCAGTACGGCATCGGCGAGGACGCCAACCTCGGCGTCCGCTTCGTCATCGCCGCGCTCGCCATCGGCGGGATCGTCGCCGCCGTGACGATCAGCAACCGGCGCAGCGTGGCCGGTGCGGTGGAGATCGTCGAGGCGAGCAGCATCCCGAGCTAGCCGCGGACTCCGTTCGGCCGTACGGCCCGCCTCCGTCCGGAGGCGGGCCGTACCGCTGGAAGAGTGACGTTCCGCCAACAAGTCAGCACTGAGCGTTAGGGCGTCGCGAAAAGGGGGTAGCCCGGGCCACGACCGTGTCCTGGATCACCGCGACGCATCGCGCACCCGCTCGTTGTCCAGGCAGAAGCAGTTCGCCCCGATTCGTGCTCATTCGAGGAGCCCCCTGTCATGCGCGTTCGTACCCGCTCTCTCGCCGGCGTCTCCGCGCTCGCGCTCGCTGCGCTGATGGCTGCTCCGGTCGCCCCGGCCGCCGCGCAGGCGGCTCCCGCCGGCGGCTTCGCCGACGCCAAGGGCATCATCGTCGACCTGACGGTGCTGACTGCCGTGCCCGTCCCGGGTGCGCTGGGCAACACCCCGCTGGACCCCAACACCTTCGCGACGGCCAGCCAGTCCTGCCCGCCCCAGGCGCCCGAGCCCGACACCGACGAGCTGCTCAACGTCGACGCGTCGCCGGCGGCCAGCGCCAACACGGTCAACACCATCGCCGGTGCGCGCTGCGACGCGCCCGCCGCGGTCGCCTCCGCGCAGACCGAGGACCTCGACCTGCTCTTCAACGCCGGCGTGCCGACCATCAGCGCCGACGTGATCCGGGCGCAGGCCAACAGCGACTGCGAGACCGCCCCGAACGCCGAGGGCACGACCATCGTGGGCCTGTCCATCGCCGGGCAGGCGATCCCGGCGG
Source organism: Frankiales bacterium (assembly GCA_004299215.1). Taxonomy (GTDB): domain Bacteria; phylum Actinomycetota; class Actinomycetes; order Mycobacteriales; family SCTD01; genus SCTD01. The sequence continues at coordinate 5,794 of SCTD01000247.1, forward strand.
ACGTGCCGCCGAACACCCGGATCGACATCCCGGGCATCGCGACGGTCATCGTCAACGAGCAGCACCCGACGGCCGACGGCCGCGGCATCGTCGTCAACGGCCTGCACGTCATCGGCGCCAGCCCGCTGCTGCGCGGTGACCTGATCATCAGCCACGCTGTGAGCGGCGTGACCTGCCCGAACGGCAGGGGCTCGGAGATCGCCGAGGGCCTCGAGGCCCCCGACATCACCTTCGCCAAGGACGCGACGCCGTCGACGGCCCGCGCCGGCGAGACCGTGACGTACGACGCGACGGTCACCAACACCAGCGACGCGCCGTGCGACGTCATCTCCTTCTACGACCACCTGAACCCGGTCTTCGAGCTGGTCTCGACCAGCGGCGGCTTCGGGAACGCCGCGGTCGACCCGGTCCCGGTGCGCGGTGACGGCGGCCAGGACGTCGTGCTCCGACCGACCGACGTCGTGATCGAGCCCGGCGCCTCGGTG
>SCTD01000248.1 GCA_004299215.1 Frankiales bacterium
CGCAACAGGCGTCTGCCGGAGTGGCCCGCGTCCTGCGTGGAAGACTCCCCCGCGTGACGACCGCTGCTGCGAACAACCTCACCCGCGACGAGGCCGCCGCCCGCGCAGGGCTGCTCACGGTGGCGTCCTACGACGTGCACCTGGACCTGACGGACGGGTCCGGTGCGCCCGGTGAGGGCACCTTCGCGACGACGTCGACGATCCGCTTCACGTGCAGCGAGCCCGGCGCCGGCACGCACCTCGACCTCACCGCGCCGCAGCTCGACGAGGTCGTCCTCAACGGGGAGGTCGTCGACGCGGCGTTCGACGGCAACCGGATCACGCTCTCCGGCCTGGCCGCCGACAACGAGCTCGTCGTGCGCGCCCGCGGGGCGTACATGCGCACCGGCGAGGGGCTGCACCGCTTCGTCGACCCGGTCGACGGCTCGGTCTACCTCTACACGCAGTTCGAGACCTTCGACGCGCACCGGATGTACGCCTGCTTCGACCAGCCCGACCTCAAGGCGACCTTCCGCTTCACCGTCGACGCGCCCGAGGACTGGGTCGTGGTCAGCAACGGGGCCTCCACCCGTGACGGCGGCCGGTGGACGTTCGCCGAGACGCCGCGGATGTCGACCTACATCACCGCGCTGGTCGCCGGGCCGTACGCCTCGGTCCACGACGAGCACGACGGCATCCCGCTCGGCATCTACTGCCGCAGGTCGCTGATCCAGCACCTCGACCCGGACGACCTGTTCACCGTGACGAAGCAGGGCTTCGACTTCTTCCACCGCGTCTTCGGCTACCGCTACCCCTTCGGGAAGTACGACCAGCTGTTCGTGCCGGAGTTCAACGCCGGCGCGATGGAGAACGCCGGCGCCGTGACGTTCCTCGAGGACTACGTCTTCCGGTCCAAGGTGACCGACGCGGCGTACGAGCGGCGCGCCGAGACGGTGCTGCACGAGATGGCGCACATGTGGTTCGGCGACCTCGTGACGATGCGCTGGTGGGACGACCTGTGGCTGAACGAGTCGTTCGCGACCTACATGTCGGTGCTGGCGCAGGTCGAAGCCACCCGCTACACCCGCGGCTGGACGACCTTCGCGAACACGGAGAAGACGTGGGCCTACCGGCAGGACCAGCTGCCGTCGACCCACCCCATCGCCGCGGACATCGCCGACATCGAGGCCGTCAAGGTCAACTTCGACGGGATCACTTACGCCAAGGGCGCTTCCGTGCTGAAGCAGCTCGTCGCCTGGGTCGGCCAGGACGCGTTCCTGTCGGCGCTGAACAGCTACTTCACCGCGCACGAGTACGACAACACGGTCCTCGGCGACCTGCTCGGCGCGCTCGAGCGGGCCAGCGGCCGCGACCTGTCCGACTGGTCCGCCGAGTGGCTCGAGACGGCGGGAGTCAACACCCTGCGGACGTCGTTCGACACCGACGGCGACGGGAACTTCACGTCCTTCTCGATCGTGCAGGAGGCGCCCGAGCAGTGGCCGACGCTGCGCTCGCACCGCGTCGCGGTCGGCTGCTACGACCTGGTCGACGGACGGCTGGTCCGCACGCACCGCGAGGAGCTCGACGTCGTCGGCGCCAAGACCGAGGTCCCCGCCATGGTCGGCCGCCGGCAACCCGACCTCGTGCTCGTCAACGACGACGACCTGACCTACGCCAAGATCCGGCTCGACGAGCGGTCGCTCCGCACGCTGACCGAGCACGTGGGCGACTTCGCCGAGTCGCTCCCCCGGGCGCTGTGCTGGTCGGCGGCGTGGGACATGACGCGGGACGCCGAGCTGCCGGCGCGCGACTACGTCGCCACCGTCCTCAACGGCATCGCGCGCGAGACCGACATCGGCGTCGTGCAGTCGCTGCTGCGCCAGGCGCAGTCCGCCATCACGCTCTTCAGCGACCCGGCGTGGATCCCCACCGGCCGCGCGCAGCTGGCCACGGCGGCGCACGACGCGCTGCTCGCTGCCGAGCCGGGCAGCGACCTGCAGCTGGCCTGGGTGCGGGCGCTCGCCGCGATCGCCTCCTCCGACGAGCACCTGTCGCTGCTGGCCGGCCTGCTCGACGGCACCGCGACCGTCCCCGGGCTCGACGTCGACACCGACCTGCGCTGGTCGCTGCTGCACCGGCTCGTGGTCGTCGGTCGCGCCGGCGACGCCGAGATCGACGCGGAGCTGCAGCGCGACGCGACGGCCGCCGGGGAGCGGCACGCCGCGACCGCCCGCGCGGCGCGACCGACCGCCGCCGCGAAGGACGAGGCCTGGCGGCTCGCGGTGCAGGACGAGTCGGTGCCCAACGCCGTGCAGTCCGCGGTCATCGGCGGCTTCTGGTCGGCCGACCAGCTGCCGCTGCTCGAGCGGTTCGTCGAGGCCTACTTCGATGCCGTCGCCGAGGTGTGGGAGACCCGCACCGCCGAGATGGCGCAGAACGTCGTGATCGGGCTGTACCCCTCGCTGCTCGTGTCGCCCGCCGTGGTCGAGCGCACCGATGCCTACCTCGCCGCGAACGACGTGCCACCCGCGCTCGAGCGACTGCTGCTCGAGGGGCGCGACGGGGTCGCCCGCTCGCTGCGCGCCCGCGCGAAGGACGCCTCCGCCGCGACGTAGACCGGCCGTACGGCCGGAAGGGCTAGTGGGAGCCGCGGGTTGCGAGCTGGGCGGCCTTCTGCTCGGCGGCCGTCAGAGCCGGGCGCCGACCGGCGGCGTCGGCGATCTGGCGCACGGCGTCGAGGATCCCGCCGGTGAGGTCACCGCCGCGGAAGGCGCTGGTCATCGCGAGCACGGCGAGGGCGCTGACCCGGTCCGGGACGCGGCGGCGCACCTGCGGACCCGTCACGATCTCGACCCGGCGCTGGCCGGGGGCCACGACGATCAGCACCGCCGACGGGCTGCGCTCGCCGAGCGCAGCGTGCAGCCGCTCGGACGCGGCCCGGAACTGCGAGAGGTCGTCGAGCGAGAGGTCGCCGACGAGCACCGAGAGGTCGAGGCCGTTCTCCTCGCGGACGCGCCGGACGGCCGCCTCGATGCGCTCCTGGGAACGCGGGTCGAGCCCGTCACCACTCGCCACTTGCGCCACCCCTCACCATGTCGCCGACCTCTGCCTGCTCGACCGCTGCGACCGGGTCCGGCGGGCCGCCGAACCACAGCGGCGCGGCGGTCCATCCGCGACCCGGCCGGTACCGGCTGCTGCGCACCACGCCGGGCAGCCACACGAGCGCGAAGACCGCGAGCAGGATCGCCAGCGGCGCCAGCACGTAGAGCCCCAGCCCCTCGAGCAGGCTGATCCCCTCCACGGGCGCCACGCCGTCCTCGTAGCCGAGCTGCTTGCCGGGCTGGTCGCTTCCGCAGGCGGAAAGGCTCGCGGTCGCGACCGCGGCCATCAGGCAGGTCCGCAGTCGTTGGCTGCTCACGGGCTCCTCGCAGGACGTACGGGCGGGCGGGACGACGGCAGGCTATCGAACGCCCGAGCGCGATTCGCTCGTGCCCTCGGCCAGCAGCGCGGCGAGTCGCCGGACGCCCTCGGACGCGAGCAGCTCCTCGAGGCCGACCGGGCGCCCGGAGCCGTCGGCGATCGGCAGTCGCCAGTTGGGGTACTCGTCGACGGTGCCCGGCAGGTTGGGCTGTCGCAGGTCGCCCACGGCGTCGCCGAAGGCCGCCAGCACGAGCCGGCACGGCGACGCCGTCAGCGCGGCGTGCATGGCGAGCACCGGGTCCCCGCCGCAGCGGTCGAGCAGGCCGGAGGAGGCGAGCATCTCCAGCAGAGCCGCGCGCTCGGAGCGTGCCCGGGCCAGCTCCTGCTCGACCGGCACGCCGAGCTGGTCGAGCTCGGCCCGGACCCGGACGTGCTCCTCGGCCAGCAGGCCCGCGGCCGTGGGCAGGTCGTGCGTGGTCACGGTCGCGAGGGCCAGTGACCGCCAGCGCTCAGGCGGGACGAACTCCTCGCCCTCGGTCTCGAACCACAGCACGGCGCTCCCGAGAATGCCTGTGGCATCGAGCATCTCGTGCACGCGAGGCTCGACCGTGCCCAGGTCCTCCCCCACGACGAGAGCGCCCGCCCGGGACGCCTCGAGCGCCAGGACGCCCAGCAGGGCGTCCGCGTCGTACGACACGTAGGTCCCCTCCGCGGCGCCGGCGCCGGCCGGCACCCACCACAGCCGGAACAGCCCCATGACGTGGTCGATCCGCAGCCCGCCGGCATGGCGCAGCACCCCGCGGACCACGTCGCGGAACGGCAGGTAGCCCGCTGCGGCGAGCCGGTCCGGGCGCCAGGGCGGGAGCCCCCAGTCCTGGCCCTGCTGGTTGAAGGAGTCCGGCGGCGCGCCGACCGTCGTGCCCAGCGCCAGCACGTCCTGCAGCGCCCAGGCGTCCGCACCGCCGGCGTCGACGCCGACCGCGAGGTCCTGGATGACGCCGACCGCGAGGCCCTCCCCCACCCCGGCGAGCTGCTCGTCCACCAGCAGCTGCACCCAGCTCCAGAAGGCGACCCGATCCTCGAGCGCGCGTCGAGCCGCGGGGATCCCGGGCGCGTCGGGGCGGCGGAGCTCCACCGGCCAGTCCTGCCAGGGGGCGCCGTGCTGCTCGACCAGGGCGCAGAACAGGGCGAACCCCGCGAGCGGCTCCCCACCCTGGGCCCGCCAGGCGGCGAGGTGCTCGACCCGGTGCAGGGGCCAGAGCAGCTCGAGGGCGGCGAGCTTTGCCGTCCAGACCGGGTCGCGGGGGATGCGGTCGGGCTCGGCCTCCGGACGCAGCGCGTCCACCGCTGCGCGCACCTCGGCCGGGGCCGCGACGTACTCCGCCGTGTCGTCCACCCGCAGGTAGGCCGCGGACCGGAACCGCCGGCTGGACGGGGAGTACGGCGAGGGGTTGATCGGCAGGACGGGCGTCTCGGCGTGCAGCGGGTTGAGCAGCACCGCTCCGGCCCCGTCAGCTGCGGCCCGCTCGACGACGGTCCGGAGGTCGGCGTAGTCGCCCATCGCCCACGACCCCGCGCTGCGCAGGCTGTAGAGCTGCACCATCCATCCCCACGCGCGGTCGAGGCCGGCGGGCAGCTCGAGGCGGGACGGCGCGACGCACAGCACGGCCTCGGCGACCTCCTCCCCGGTGGCCGCCCGCAGCACGTGCCAGCCGAGCGGCAGGTCGCTCAGCGGGACGACGACGCGCACGCGGCTCCCGCGCCGGGCGGTCACGTCCCCCGGGACCTCCACCCGACGCGTCGAGCCGTCCTCGATCACGACCTCGAGCAGCACGGACGCCCCCTCGTCCGTGACGAGGGCGACCTCTCCCGAGCCGTCCCGCACGATCACGAAGGGCGGCAGCAGGCGGCGCCAGGGCGCTTCCTCGGCATCCGCCAGCGCGGTCGACACGGCGCCCTCGGTGGACGCGTCGACGTCCAGCGCGGCCAGCGCGGCGACCACGGCGGACTCGGAGACCTGGACGGGACTGCCTGCCCAGTCGAGGTAGTCGGTGGCCACGCCGTGGGCACGGGCGAGCTGCTCCAGATCGGGGGTCATGCGCGGGTCCCTGCCCGCTGGACGGGATCCGTCACCACGACGCGGGGTGACGTTCCTTCCACGGGCGCGCCGCCTCGAGCTGCGCCGACAGCCGCAGCAGCGTGACCTCGTCCGCCGGCCGACCCACGAGCATCACGCCGACGGGCAGGCCGTCCGGGGTCCAGTGCAGCGGCACGTTGACGGCCGGCTGACCACTCGTGTTGTACGGGGCTGTGAAAGGGGTCCACGCGATCATCCGGTCGAACTCCGCGCGCGGGTCGCCGGCGTCGGTGAACCAGCCCAGCGGCGCGGGCAGCTGGGCGAGGGTCGGGGTGAGGACGACGTCGTACGCCGCCGTGGCCGCGATGGCCGTGCGCGAGGCCAGCTGCATCGCGGCCAGGGCAGCGGTGAACTCGGTCGCGGTGAAGGAGCGGCCCCGCTCGCGCAGCCAGCGGGTCAGCGGTCGGAGCGACTCCTCCGCGGCGGGGTCCACCGGGACGCCGGCCGCGCTGACCGCCCAGACGGTCTCGAAGGACGGGACCAGACCGGGGTCGAACGGCGCGTCGATGTCCTCGACGACGTGGCCGAGCTCCTCGAGCAGCGCGCTGGCCGACTCCCACGCCGCGAGGCACTCCGGGTGCAGTCCCTCGGCCAGCAGGCCGTTGTCGCGGTAGCGGCCGACCCGCAGCCGGCCGGGCTGCTGCTCGCAGGCGGCCAGGAAGCCCCCCTCGACAGGGGGCGCCCAGTGCGGGTCGCCGGGCATCGGGCCGGCCATCGCGTCGAGCAGCGCGGCGGCGTCGCGGACGGTCCGCGCGAGCGGGCCGTTCGTGGCCAGGCCGTTGATGTCACCCGTGAGCGGGCCGTTGCTGATCCGGCCGCGCGAGGGCTTGATGCCGAGCAGCCCGCAGACGCTGGACGGGATCCGGATCGAGCCGCCTCCGTCGCTGCCCTGCGCGAACGGCAGCAGCCCGGCCGCCACGGCGGCGCCCGCGCCTCCGCTGGACCCGCCGGCGGAGCGGGTCAGGTCCCAGGGGGTGCGGGCCGGCGGCGCGACGTCGGGCTCGGTGTAGCAGGGCAGCCCGAACTCCGGGGTGTTGGTCTTGCCGAGGCTGATCGTGCCGGCGGCGCGCAGCTTCTCGACCACGAAGTCCGACAGCGGCGGCACGAGGTCGGCGAAGGCCCGGGACCCGAGCTTGGTCGGGACGCCCTCCGTCAGGTTGAGGTCCTTGATGCCGATCGGCACGCCGTGCAGGGGCGGCAGCTGCTCCCCCGTTGCGACGGCTGCGTCCGCCTCCTCGGCCTGCGCGCGGGCGGCGTCGAGCGTCAGCGTGACGAACGCCCCGACGCTCGGGTCGTGCTGCTCGATGCGTGCGGCGTAGTGCTCCACCAGCTCGGCGGCGGAGGTCTCGCCGGAGCGCACGGCGGCGGCCTGCTCCAGCGCGGACAGGTCGTGCAGTGCGGTCATCGCCGCAACGTAGTGCGGAAAGGCGGTGGCTCGCCCGCGGCTGCTCCCCTACCGTCGGCGCGTGGACATCGACAGCAGCAGGCGGCTGCGCCGCAGCCCCACCACCTGGTCCCTGCTCGGGCTGGCCGCGCTCGTCTCCGCCCTGCCCGTGGCCAGCGCCGTCAGCTCGGTGCTCAAGGCGGCCGGCGTCCTCGACGTCGCGGACGACACGACCGACGCGCGCCGGCTGGGGGCGCTCGGCTTCTTCGACGAGCGGGGCATCCGGATCGCCGAGGGCATGGCCGCCGTGGTGAGCGTGCCGATGGCGATCACGTGCGTCCTCGTCCTGACCGGGCTGGCGCTGTGGAAGGACTGGGCCCGGGAGGCGGCGCTGGGGGTGTTCGGGCTGACCGGCGCGTTCCTGCTGCTGCTGTCGCTGAACGGCCTGACGTTCGACCCCCGTCCGCGCTACGCCGGTCTCGGCGTGCTGGTCTCGCTGCTGGTCTGCGCCGTGGCCGCCCTGACGCTCGCTCCCGGGGTCCGCAACGACTTCGAGGCGCGACGCCTGCAGCGCGAGCTGCGCGAGCGCGAGGCCGCGACCGCCGCGCGCCGGGCCCGGATCGGGTCCTAGGCCGGCTCCTCCAGCTGCTCGTCCTCGAGCTCGACCCCGTCGAGGTAGGGCACCCAGCGCGGGTCCATCCGCCGCGCGCCGACGACCCGCCAGGCCGAGCCGCTCGGCGCCCGCGGCTTGCTGCGCAGCCGCCAGCCCAGCTCGGCGATCCCCCGGTCGGCCTTGACGTGGTTGCAGCGGCCGCAGGCCGACACGACGTTCTCCCAGACGTGCTCGCCGCCGCGGCTGCGCGGCACGACGTGGTCGAGGCTGGTGGCCGGCGCGCTGCAGTAGACGCAGCGCCCGCCGTCCCGGGCGAAGACGGCCTTGCGGGTGAGCGGGACGGTGGCGCGGTACGGCACCCGGACGAAGCGGGCGAGACGGACGACCGCAGGCACCGGGATGGCGGTCCGAGCGCTGTGCAGGACGTCGTCGCCGGCAGCGACCGGGACGGCCTTCGCGGTCAGCACCAGCACGGCCGCCCGTCGGCCGGACACCACGCAGAGGGGTTCGTAGGTCGCGTTCAGCACCAGCGCCGAGCTCTCCGTACGGGCCATGCGGTCCTCCTCGTGAACGCCAGCATGACCGACGACCGTGAGAAGCGCCACGACCACGATGGCGCCGATCGCTCCTAGGGTGGCGGGCGATGGACTCCTTCCTCGACTTCGTCGACCGCAACAGCGACGCCGTGGCCACGGGCTGGCACGTGGTCGTGATCGTCGTGCTGGCCTTCGTGCTGCGCGCGCTGCTGCACCGGGCCATCTCCAGGGTGATCACCGAGGCGGTGGAGAGCACCGTCCCCGTGAGCATCCGACCGCTGCGCGGACGCGGCGAGGCGTCGGTCATGCAGGGGACGCCGCTGCTGACCGAGCGCCGACGCCAGCGCACCGAGACGATCGGCTCGGTGCTGCGCAGCGTCACGTCGGTGCTGGTCTTCACGGTCGCCGTCGCCATGCTGCTCGCGGAGCTGGGCTTCAACCTCGGACCGGTCGTCGCCAGCGCCGGGATCATCGGCGTGGCACTGGGTTTCGGCGCTCAGAACCTCGTGAAGGACTACCTCAACGGCATCTTCATGATCCTGGAGGACCAGTACGGCGTCGGCGACGCGATCGACGTCGGCGCCGCCACCGGCATCGTCGAGGCGGTCGGCCTGCGGGTGACCCGGCTGCGCAACGTCGACGGCACCGTCTGGCACGTCCGCAACGGCGAGATCCTGCGCGTCGGCAACATGAGCCAGGGCTGGTCGCGGGCGCTGCTCGACGTCTCGGTCGCCTACGACACCGACACCGACCGGGCGGCCGAGATCATCAAGACGGTCGCCGACGGCGTCTGGCAGGACCCGGAGTTCTCCTCGGTGGTGCTCGAGGAGCCGCAGGTCTGGGGCGTCGAGGACCTCGGCATCGACGGCATCGCCATCCGGCTCGTCGTGAAGACGGCCCCGCTGGAGCAGTGGTCGGTGGCGCGCGAGCTGCGGCGCCGGCTGAAGACGGCGTTCGACGCCGCCGGCATCGAGATCCCGTTCCCCCAGCGGACCCTGTGGATGCGCAGCGCCCCGGGGGAGCCCGCGACGGTGCTGCCGGCGGACCCTCACCCGGCGGAGCCGGCCGACTAGCCCGAGACTGGCGTCATGGACGTCCTCGTCACCGGCGCGACCGGCTACATCGGCGGTCGGCTGATCCCGCGGCTGCTCGCCGAGGGACACGCCGTCCGCGCGATGACACGCGACGCAGGTCGGCTGCGGGACGTGCCGTGGGCGGGCCAGGTACGCGTCGTCGTCGCCGACGCCCTGGGCGACGGGCTGGACGAGGCGATGGCCGGCGTCGAGGTCGCCTACTACCTCGTGCACTCGATCGGCAGCGGCGCCTCCTTCGAGGACACCGACCGGCAGGCAGCCGAGGCGTTCGGCGCCGCGGCGAAGCGGGCCGGCGTGCGGCGCATCGTCTACCTCGGCGGGCTGTCGCCCGCGACCCAGGAGCTGTCGCCGCACCTGCGGTCGCGCGCCGAGGTCGGGCAGATCCTGCTGGACAGCGGGGTGCCCACGGCCGTGCTGCAGGCGGCCGTGATCCTGGGCAGCGGCTCGGCGTCCTTCGAGATGCTCC
>SCTD01000249.1 GCA_004299215.1 Frankiales bacterium
GGTGGCGGGCAGCCGGCCCGCGGCGGGCCTCGGCTGCGCGGCCGGGCGCCCGGCCGGCGGCGCCGTCCGCGCGAGCGTGAAGGGGGTCTTCACGAGCAGCTCTACGTTGCGACCCTCGACCGCGCCGCGGCGGGCGTCGCTGCGCTCCTGCCAGTCGTTGGCGGCCAGCTCGCGCGCCAGCGAGGCGAGCGCGCGCGAGCTGTCGAGCCGGCCGCCGTAGGAGAGCGGGGCGTCGGCGTCGATCAGCGTGCCGAAGACCGACAGGGTGCCGTCGCCGTTGTCGACGAGCTCGACCAGCCGGGCCTGGGTCGGCCAGTCGACGTGGGAGGCGGTGTTGATCTCCCAGAAGCCGCCGCCATCAGCGCGGGTGTAGGGCGTGACGCGGTTGACGTGGGTGTGCCCGTTGACCCAGGCGACGACGTTCGGGAACTCCAGCAGCAGGGCGGCGACCTCGCTGCCGAGCACCCGCGGAGCCGGGTCGTCGGCGAAGACCAGCATGTTGGTCATGCTGGCCACCGTGTGGTGGCTGAAGACCAGCACGAGCTTGTCGCGGCCGGGACCGGAGACGGCCCCCAGCTGGGCGCGCAGCCAGGCGAACTGCTCCTGGTCCAGCGAGCCGCTGGACTCGCCGTTGGGGTTGACGCTGTCGAGCACGATCCCGCGGACCTGCGGGGCCGGGTCGAAGGCGTAGTAGGCGGTGCCGTTCGCGACGTTCTCTGACGTGAAGCCGTGCCCGAGGGGGGTGCCCCCGGTCGTGAAGTGCTCCTGCACGCTCTCGGTGCGGGTGATGATCTTGCGCTGGGGGTCGGCGGTGACCACCCGCGACGGGGCGGTGGCGAGCGCGGCCAGCACCGTCGGGTCCGCCTCGGTCAGCCCGCGCTGGAAGTCGTCCGGCGACATCCCGGCGGGCAGGCCGACGATCTTCAGCGGCCCCTCGGCTGCCAGCGTCAGCTGGAAGGACTGCGGGAAGTTCCCCTGCACCAGCCCGTCGTGGTTGCCGTAGCAGGAGTACCAGGGGCAGGAGAGCCCGACCGGCGTGAACGGGCGGATCGCCGCCTCCAGCAGCCCGGGCACCACCGGGAAGCCGTGCAGCCGCCGGGCGTTGTCGTCGACGGCGCCCTCCGGGGTGCCGTCCGGGTGCCAGTAGTGGACGTCGTACGACGTCGCGTCCTGGTCGTGCACGCCTTCGAAGCGGTCGGCCGCCCCGCTGTTGGGCGTGACGGGCGTGCCGTCGAGGACGTCGATGCCCCAGCGCAGCTCGTTGAGCTGGGCGTTGTCGGTGTTGTCACCGGTGCACACGGCGAAGTCGAAGCTGCGCCGGGTGACCGGCCCGGCACCGACCGCCTCCACGGCCGCGACGATGCTGTCGGAGACCTGCGGCGTGAGCATCTCCTGCGGGCGGTAGGCGGCGCTGAAGACGAGCGGCTCGCCCGGCCCGTCGTTGTAGCGGTCGGTGAACTCGACGCGCGCAGGAGACTGCGCGTCGATGACGTGGATGTCGGTGAGGTGCACGAAGGACAGCAGGGCAGTACGACGCAGCTCCCGCCCGCTCTGCGGCACTGCCCAGAGGTCGTCCCGGACGACGTGCGGCTCCCCCGGGCCGCTGGCCAGGCGGACGTACCCCTGCTGGTTCACGGCACTCCCCCGCACCACCGTGCTGTCCAGCGTCGTCCCCTCCGGCGCCAGGACAGGCGGTGCCGCGACGGCGGAGCGGGCCGGGAAGGCCGCCAGCCCCCCGGCGGCCGCCCCGACGGCCAGGCCCTTCAGGACGGTACGTCGGTCGGGCTGCAGCGCGGACGTGTCGGGCATGGGTGGAGCCTGCCACCCCACGGGGTCGCGGAGGTGTCAGCCGCGGAGAAGCGGACATAGGATCCGTCGGACCGGTGCACGGCACCGGCACGTCCTGCTGCCACCGCAGCCGGGCACCCGAGCAGCTGACCCGCCGGCGCGACCGGCACCCGGAGGGGGCATGGCCGACAGCGACAGCACGTCCACGACGATCGGCGCGGCGACCGAGGCGGCGGGTGCGCAGGTACCCGGCGCGGCCGGCCGTGACGTCGTCGTGCTTCGGCTGCCGGCGGCGGGGGCCTACCTGTCCGTGC
>SCTD01000250.1 GCA_004299215.1 Frankiales bacterium
AGCGCCTCGAGGGCGTCCGGCAGCCGAGCGGCGCCGGGACGAGGTGGGGCGGTCATGCGCTGATCCTGCCCTTACGGGAAGGGGGCAAGCGCGCCGGCAGCCTGCGTGTCCGTTTCCGAGGGGTGCTGCCGGCAGGGGGACGCGCCCCGACGTCGAACTGTCCGGTTCCCAGCATCGTCCGGAGGTCCTCGTGAAGGTCCGTCTCGCAGTCGTCCCGCTCCTCGTCGTCGCCGGTGTCGCTGCGCCCGTCGCGAACGCCGCGCCCAAGCCCAAGCCCAGCTGCCTGACCATCTCCGACCCGAAGGGCGACACCTTCGCGGTCCGCGCGCAGGACGGCCAGGGTGCCTACGGCCCGCAGGAGAACGCCCTCGACATCGTGAGCGGCGACCTGGCGAGCGACGGCAAGGTGGTGACCGCGGTCGTACGCCTCGCCTCCTTCAGCCGTGCGATCGCCTCGTCGCCGCAGGGCTTCACCGTCGGCGTCGACTTCCTCATCGGCTCGAGCGCGACGTCGGTCGTCCGCCTGCAGGGCGTGCTCATCTCCGGCTCGACGGACCGCTTCGAGGTGTCCGCCAAGGCGACCGACGCCCTGCCGAACGTCCCGTCCACCTACGTCGGTGAGGCCACCGGCGTCGTCGACGAGAAGAAGGGCGAGATCCGGATCACCGCTCCGGCCGCGCTGCTGGCGCCGTACGGCGCACTGAAGGCGGGGACCAAGCTCATCCCGAACGAAGCGGAGTCCGCCACGGCCAGCCGCGGCGTCCCGCCGGTCACCACGACGCCGGGGCAGCCGATGACGACCCGCGGCCCGTTCGCGGACGTCGCCGCCGGTGGCCGCACTGTGGCCGTGGGCGCGCCGTCCTGCGTGGTGCCCGGCAAGTAGCCGTCACCAGCGGTGGGCGACGTCCACCACGAGCCGTGACCGGTCCCCCGGGCCATCCAGGACGAACACCCGGAACGGCAGCCGCGCGCGCACGCCGAGACCGAACGTGCTGTGCCCCTCGAAGCTCCCCGCCCAGGCGAGGTGCCGGAAGGTGCGGTAGCCGGCCGGGTCGAGCAGCTCGCCGTTCGGCAGGAACCATGCGTCGGTGGCGACCGCCGGTGCGGTGGCGATGACCTGGAGCTTCGCGCCGCCGCGCAGCGGGACCGGGATGCCCGACCCGTCGCGCACGAGCGACGGCACGTAGCGCACGACGTAGCCGTCGAGCTCGCCCGCGACGTCCACGACGAGGCGGTCGAAGCAGGCGTGCCGGCCGGCGCGGACGCCGACGACGCGTCCGGTCGAGCCGGTGAGGTCGGCCTTGGCGAGCGACCCCCAGCGGGTGCTGCAGGTGACCTCTGCCGTCGCCGGGGCCGCCGGTCCGAGCGCCGGGAGCAGGCCGACCAGCAGGGCCAGCAGGGCGATGCGGGTGACTGCGGTCCGCGTCATGGCGGCCTCCTCCGACGAGCGTCCTGCAGGAGAGGACGCCGGGCGGGTCGGTCAGGTTGCCTGGCTCACTCCCCGGTCTCGCCGTCGGTCACTCGTCCTCCAGCGCCTGCAGGTCGTCGAAGGCCAGCTCGGCCTCCTCACCCTCCTCCGCCAGCGCCTCACGGACAACGCGGAACGCCGTGCCGGCGGGGTAGCCCTTGCGGGCGAGCATCCCGGCCAGCCGCCGCACCCGGGCATCGGTGGGGAGGCCGGCGGTGCTGCGCAGCCGCCGGTCGACCAGCGCACGCGCGGTGGCCAGCTCCTGCTCCCGGTCGATCGACGCGACCGCCTCGGCGGCGGTCTCGTCGGCGACGCCCTTGCGCCGCAGCTCCTGGCTCAGCGCACGCCCGGCCAACCCCTTGCCGCGGTGCCGGGAGGTGACCCACAGCTGCGCGAAGAGCGCGTCGTCGATCATCCCGACCTCGGCAAAGCGGGAGAGGACCTGCTCGGCGACGTCGTCCTCGATCCCCTTCTTGCGCAGGGTGGTCGCCAGCTCGGCCCGGGTGCGGGGGGCGTACTCCAGCTGGTTGAGGCAGATCTGGCGGGCGACATCGAGCGGGTCCTGCGGTGCGGACTCCTCACGCGCGTCGCGGCCGCCCCGTCGCCGAGCCGGGGACGAGGGCGGCCGCGAGGCGAACGGCACTAGAGGTCGACCGGCACCGGCGCGACCATGTCGGCATCGGCGTCGAGGACAGCGCCGACCCCGAGCTTCTCCTTGATGCGCTTCTCGATCTCGTCGGCGAGGTCGGGGTTGTCGCGCAGGAAGGACCGGGCGTTCTCCTTGCCCTGGCCGAGCTGGTCGCCCTCGTAGGTGTACCAAGCACCGCTCTTGCGGACGATGCCGTGCTCGACGCCCATGTCGACGAGCGAGCCTTCACGGCTGATGCCGACGCCGTAGATGATGTCGAACTCGGCCTGCT
>SCTD01000251.1 GCA_004299215.1 Frankiales bacterium
CGGCGCTCGAGCAGCTCGCGGCACTGCGCCTCGGTCGTGGCCGCCGCGAGCTCGTCGGCCTGGGGGAGCGGCAGGTCCAGGACCGCCGGGTCGAGCGCCGCGAGGGCGACGGGGGCGTCGAACTCCGGCTCGACCCCGAGCACCTCGACGTGCCGGGACACGTCCGCCGGCCGCGGCGTCGGCAGCGCGACCCGGGTCAGCCGGACCGCGCCGCCGGTGAGCTCGGCGGCGATGGTCCGCAGCGCGGCCAGGTCGCGCGTGACGACGAGCTCGCGCACGCCTTCCGGTACGTCACGCGCGTCGAGCAGCAGCAGCAGCTCGTCGCCGGTCTCCTCCACCGTGAAGCGGCAGAAGGTGAAGGACAGGTCGGCGAAGCGGAGTCCCACCTCCAGCGCGCTCCGCACGGTCGGGCTGCTCGCGAGCGCGAAGCCCCAGATGCCGTAGGTCGTCAGGTGGTAGCGGGTGCCGGCAGCCAGCCCCAGCGTCGGGTCGGGGTCGGCGGCGACCAGGTTGGCCATCAGCGCCAGCTCGGTCGCCGCCTCGACCTCCGCGCCCGGGCGGAGCAGGTCCGGCAGCGCCAGCCCGGTTCCCGCCAGCGCCGCCGTCGCCGGCACCCCGCGCTCCTCGCCGAGCCGCACGAGCAGCAGGGCGCTCGCAGCGCTGCGGAGGGGCACCGCGCCAGTGTGGCCGGAAGTGTCAAGCTCCTGGCCGCTGCAGACCTGGGGAAGCGCTGTGCCCGGTCGTAGCGTCCGCCGGGTGACCCGCATCGCGATCGTCGGCACCGGCTTCGGCGGCATCGGTGCCGCCGTGCGCCTGCTGCAGGACGGCGAGCGGGACCTGGTGCTCTTCGAGCGCAGCGACGACGTCGGCGGCGTGTGGCGGGACAACACGTACCCCGGCGCGGCCTGCGACGTGGCGAGCCACCTCTACTCGTTCTCCTTCGCGCCGACCGGCCGCTGGTCGCGCCGCTTCGCCCCGCAGGCCGAGATCCACGCCTACCTGCGCCGGGTCGCGGCCGACTTCGGCGTGCTGCCGAACGTGCGCTTGCGCACCGAGGTGCTCTCCGCCGAGTGGGACGGCGGGCAGTGGCAGCTCGCGCTCTCGGACGGCTCGTCGTACTCCTGCGACGTCCTCGTCGCCGCCTGCGGCCAGCTGAGCCGCCCGTCGCGCCCCCTGACCCCGGGCCTCGACGACTTCGCCGGCACGACGTTCCACTCCGCCGAGTGGGACCACGGCCACGACCTGACCGGGCGGCGGCTGGCGGTGCTCGGCACGGGCGCGAGCGCGATCCAGTTCGTGCCCGAGGTCGCGAAGGTCGCGGCGCACGTGACGGTGCTGCAGCGCTCGGCGCCGCACGTCATCCCCAAGCCCGACCGGGAGTACGGCCCCGCGACCCAGCGCGCCCTCGACCGCTGGCCGGCGCTGCTGCAGCTGGACCGGCTGCGCACCTTCTGCGCCAACGAGACCCGCAGCCTGGGCTTCAACACCGAGCCGCGGCTGATGGCCGTGCTCGAGTCGCGGTTCGCCAGGCACCTCGAGTCCGCGGTGCCCGACCCGGCGCTGCGGGCGAAGGTGACGCCGTCGGACCCCATGGGGTGCAAGCGGATCCTGCAGAGCAACGACTGGTACCCGACCCTCCAGCTGCCGCACGTCGACCTCGTGACGTCACCGATCGCGCGGGTGGTCCCGGAGGGCGTGCTCACCGCGGACGGGGCGCTGCACGAGGCGGACACGCTGATCCTCGGCACCGGCTTCGCCGCGACCGAGCTGCTCGCGCCGATGGAGGTCACCGGCCGCGGCGGCATCCGGCTCTCCCAGGCCTGGGCTCGTGGTGCGGAGGCCTACCTGGGCACGAGCGTGCACGGCTTCCCCAACCTGTTCCTGCTCTACGGGCCGAACACCAACCTCGGGCACAGCTCGATCGTGCTGATGCTGGAGAGCCAGATCGGCTACCTGCGCGACGCCGTCCGGCGGCTGCGCGCCGGCGGCACGATCGAGGTGCGCGAGGACGTGCAGCGGGACTACAACCGGCGGCTGCAGCGGCGGCTGTCCGGAACCGTCTTCGCGGGGGGCTGCCGCAGCTGGTACCTCGACGCGAGCGGCCGCAACACCCAGAACTGGCCCGGGACGACGCTGGAGTTCCGTGCCCGCACCCGCAGGCTGCGCGCCGAGCACCACGTGATCCTCCCGGCCCGCGAGCGCGTCCCTGCTTAGACCAGGCGGACCTTCTCGTCGCCGACGGCCACCACGTCGCCCTTCTTGAGCTGCCGACCGCGCCGGGTCTCCACCCGGCCGCCGACGGTCACGACGCCCTGCTCGAGCAGCGGCCGCACGTCGGAGCCCTGGTCCACCAGGTCGGCCAGCTTCAGGAGCTGGCCCAGCCGGATGCCGTCGTCCCGTACCTCCACCTCGCGCATGCCCACCAGTCTGCCCGGCCGCACACGACGCTGCTCCGACGCGCCCGGAGGGGCGGCGTCCCAGCCCGACCGCGGCGGGTCGCGGGGCGGTCGTGTGCACGGGCCCGAACGCCGACGTGGCGAAGCTCCCGCCCCCGCTGGGCGTACGAGCGGGAAGGCGGGGCACCGCGTAGTGTCCGGGGCGACCCGCGGGAGCCTCGCGCCGAGGCCGAGAGGGCGGCAGGACCGGCCGCCGACCGTTCGCACCTGACCCCGTTAGCACGGGCGTAGGGAGGAACCCCGAGATGACCGCTGTCGACGACGCCCCGACCACCCAGGGCACGCCGTTCCCCGGATCCCGCAAGACCTACCTGCAGGGCAGCCGCCCGGACCTGCGCGTGCCGATGCGCGAGGTCGTCCTGAGCACGGGCGACAGCGTCGTGCTCTACGACACGAGCGGGCCGTACACCGACCCGGAGCTGCGCACCGACGTCCGGCTCGGGCTCCCTGCGCTCCGCAAGGACTGGATCGCCGAGCGCGGGGACACGGAGGCGTACGCCGGGCGTCCCGTGCAGCCCGTCGACAACGGGCTGAAGGCCCACGACCACCGCAACCTGGACAGCGTCTTCGCCAACAGCCGGCAGCCCCGGCGGGCCCTCCCCGGCAGGACCGTCACGCAGCTCGCCTACGCCAAGGCGGGCATCATCACCCCCGAGGTCGAGTTCGTCGCGCTGCGCGAGGGACTCGACCCGGAGTTCGTCCGCGCCGAGGTCGCCCGCGGCCGCGCGGTCATCCCGGCCAACGTGAACCACCCGGAGATCGAGCCGATGGCCATCGGCCGCGGCTTCCTGGTGAAGATCAACGCCAACATCGGCAACAGCGCCGTCGCATCCTCGATCGAGGAGGAGGTCGACAAGATGACCTGGGCGACCCGGTGGGGCGCCGACACGGTCATGGACCTGTCGACCGGGCGCAACATCCACACCACCCGCGAGTGGATCCTGCGCAACAGCGCGGTCCCGATCGGGACGGTGCCGATCTACCAGGCGCTCGAGAAGGTCAACGGCAAGTCCGAGGACCTCACCTGGGAGATCTACCGGGACACCCTCATCGAGCAGTTCGAGCAGGGCGTCGACTACATCACCGTGCACGCCGGCGTGCTGCTGCGCTACGTCCCGATGGCGGCCACCCGCAAGACCGGCATCGTCAGCCGCGGCGGCTCGATCATGGCGGCCTGGTGCCTGGCGCACCACGAGGAGAACTTCCTCTACACGCACTTCCGCGAGATGTGCGAGCTGATGGCGCAGTACGACGTGACGTTCTCGCTCGGCGACGGGCTGCGCCCCGGCTGCATCGCCGACGCCAACGACGAGGCGCAGTTCAGCGAGCTGCGCACCCTCGGCGAGCTGACGAAGATCGCCTGGGAGTACGACGTGCAGGTCATGGTGGAGGGCCCCGGTCACGTCCCCATGAACAAGATCAAGGAGAACATGGACCTCCAGCTGGAGGTCTGCTCCGAGGCGCCGTTCTACACGCTCGGCCCGCTGACGACCGACATCGCGCCGGGCTACGACCACATCACCAGCGCGATCGGCGCGGCGATGATCGGCTGGTACGGCACCGCGATGCTCTGCTACGTCACCCCCAAGGAGCACCTGGGCCTGCCGGACCGCGACGACGTCAAGGACGGCGTCATCACCTACAAGATCGCGGCGCACGCGGCCGACCTCGCCAAGGGCCACCCCGGCGCGCAGGCGTGGGACGACGCGCTGTCCGACGCCCGCTTCGAGTTCCGCTGGGAGGACCAGTTCAACCTCTCGCTGGAGA
>SCTD01000252.1 GCA_004299215.1 Frankiales bacterium
ACCTGCTTGTCCGTCATGTCGATCGTGCTTGCGGCGACGCGGCCGCGCCCGGACCACGATTCTCATGATCACCGGCCAACACGCCGGCGTGTCCCCGGTGATCATGAGACTGTGCCGGGGTCCGGGGGTGCGGACGCCCCTGCGACGATGGCCGGCATGTCCCCTCTGCACGAGCGCCTCGAGCACCTGTCCTTCCTCGTCGGCACCTGGCGCGGCCTCGGCGTCGTCGGCTACCCGACGATCGAGGAGCAGCGCTACGAGCAGGAGGTCGTCTTCGCCCACGACGGCCGGCCGTTCCTCTCCTACGAGAGCCGCGCCTGGATCCTCGACGACGACGGCAACAGGGCGAAGCCGAGCGCGCGCGAGACCGGCTTCTGGCGCCCGGGCAAGGAGCCGCGCGACGTCGAGGTGATGCTCGCGCACCCGACCGGGATCGTGGAGGTGTACGTCGGCGAGGTCGTCTTCCACAAGATCGAGCTGAGGAGCGACGTGGTGGCCCGTACGGAGACCGCGAAGTCGGTGACGGCCTTCCACCGGCTCTACGGGCTCGTGGAGGGCGACCTCGCGTACGCGATCGACATGGCGGCCGTCGACCAGCCGCTTCAGCCGCACCTGTCGGCCAGGTTGCGCAAGGTGGGCTGACCCACCCCTGTGCAGCGAGTGCCCGGTAAGACGTCCGGGTGGAAGGTCCGTGATGGGTGACTCCGGCGTCACCGGGGTGCTGAACGCGGCCGGTGCCGCGAAGACGAGCCGTCCGCCTCGTGGACGTATCCGGACATTCAGCCCAGCTCGCCGATGTCATGGTCAGTTGCCCGCGACTTTCCGGCACCCGGACCGTTGAGGGGTAAGGAAATCAGGCCGGAACGGACGCGAGGGGGGCGAGATGTCACTGCTGGACGACCTCCGCCTCACCCCGTCCGACAGCCGGCCGCCGATCCCGCTCCAGCCGATCGGTCCGCCGGCGCCGTCCCCGCTGTTCGTCGCGCCGCAGGTGCGGTGGCTGTCGCGCTACGCCCGGGCCCTGGTCGCCGCCGACGGCGCGGCGCTCGTGCTGGCGAGCGCTGTCGCGGTGCTGGCGGAGCTCCTCTCCGACTCGTCCACGCTGCGGCCGCTTCCGCTGCTGGTCCTCGCGACCGGCGTCCCGCTGCTGTGGTGGGCGGTCCTCGCCTTCAGCCGCGTCTACGAGCCGCGCTTCCTCGGGGAAGGCACCGAGGAGTTCCGCCGCGTGGGGAACGCCTCGCTGAAGGTCGGCGCCACCGTCGCCTTCCTCGCCTACGCCTTCCAGCTGCCGGTGCCGCGCTCGTTCGTGGCCGTGCTCCTGCCGCTCGGCACCGTCCTGCTGCTGCTCGGCCGCTTCGCCGGACGCCGGGTCCTCGTCGCCGGCCGTCGCAAGGGCCGCTTCAGCCGCCATGTGCTCGTGGTCGGCAGCGGCCAGCAGGTCACGGACCTCGCCCGCCACCTCCACAGCCGCCCCGTCGCCGGCCTGAAGGTCGTCGGGATCTGCCAGCCCGACGTCAGGACCACCCACATCGACCTCGGGGGTGGCGTGCGCGTGCCCGTCGTGGGCTCGCTTCAGACGATCCCCGGTGCCGCGTCGATGACCGGCGCCGACGTGGTGGCCGTGGCGCCCGCACCTGCGATGGGCGCCGACGCGCTGCGACGCCTGTCGTACGACCTCGAGGGAACGGGCGTCGATCTGATGGTCGCGCCGGCGCTCACCGACGTGACCGGCACCCGGGTCAGCATCCGGCCCGTGGCCGGCCTGCCGCTGCTGCACGTTGACGAACCGGAGCTCACGGGCGCACGCAAGCTCGTCAAGAGCGCGTTCGACCGGGTGCTGGCCGCGCTGGCCCTGCTGCTGCTCGCGCCGGCGCTGCTCGGTCTGGCGGTCGCCGTGCGGCTCACCAGCCCCGGCCCGGCCTTCTTCCGCCAGGAGCGGGTCGGGCGTGACGGGCAGGTCTTCCGGCTGTGGAAGCTCCGCTCGATGACCGTCGACGCCGAGGAGCGGCGGGCCGACCTGCTGCACCTGAACGAGCACGACGGCGCGATGTTCAAGATCCGTGACGACCCTCGCGTCACGCCGCTCGGTCGGGTACTGCGGGCCTGGTCACTCGACGAGCTGCCGCAGCTGGTGAACGTCCTGCGCGGCGACATGTCGCTGGTCGGCCCGCGGCCGCCGCTGCCGGACGAGGTCGCCACCTACGACGGTCACACGCACCGCCGGCTGCTCGTCAAGCCGGGCATCACCGGCCTGTGGCAGGTCAGCGGCCGCTCCGACCTGTCGTGGGACGAGACGGTCCGGCTGGACCTGCAGTACGTCGAGGGCTGGTCGCTGGGGCTGGACCTGACGCTGCTCGCGCGGACCGTCGTCACCGTGCTGCGCGGCCGCGGGGCGTACTGAGCTCGAGTGCCCGCTCCAGCTGGGCGTCGAAGGTCGTCGAGCTCCAGTGGTCCTCCGCGAAGCGACGTCCGCGCTCACCGCTCCCGTCAGCGAGGGGCAGGAACCGCCTCAGCGCGGCCACCCACCCGCTGACGTCTCCCGGCTCGACGAAGGCTCCGCAGCCGATCCGCTCCAGGTCCACGTCGCAGTGCGGGGAGCGGGTCATCACGACGGGCTTGCCGAGGGCGAGCGCGTCGTTGAGCTCGCTCAGCCCGACGAGCTTGTCCTGCGCGGTGAAGGGGATGGCCACGACGGCCGCCCGTCGCAGGTCCGCCAGCGCGTCGAGGTAGGGCGTCACCCCGGCGTGCGCGCGGACCTCCACCTGCGGCGGGGCGTCGTCGAGCGCCGCTCGGCTGTGGACGATCGCCGGTGCGTCGAGCTCCCCCAGCGCGGCGAGCAGCGTGCGGGTGTCGCGTGCGGTCTTCCCGGTCGCGACCACCGCCTCGTGCGAGGACGGCTCGGCGTACGGCCCGAAGGTCAGGTCCGGACCCCACGGCGCGTGCAGCGTCGTCTCCCGGTCGCGCCCGAGCTCGGTGATCAGACGCTCCCGGACCGCCTGCGACAGCGTGAGCACGACGTCGTAGGCGCGCAGCGCCCGGCTCCACAGCCGGCCACGCGGGATGCCGGGATGCACCACGGCGACGACCGGCCCCGGCCAGAGGCGGGCGGCTCGCAGCAGGCCGAGCCCGGCGAAGGACACCGGATCGGCGGCGTAGGCGATGTCCCCTGGTCGCCAGACCCGCAGCACCTCGCGCTGCTTGCCGATGTCCCCGAGCCGCAGGCGCGACCAGCCGGTCATCCGCTGTGCCGCCGGCCCGGCGGCGTCGGCGACGACGTGCACGTCGATCCCCCGCGCGCGCAGTCCCGGGACACCCCACAGGTGCTGCGACGGGTAGCGCTCCTCGGCGACGAGCTGCTCGGCCACGCGCATCGGGTAGTTGGTGCCGAAGAGGACGCGGCTCATCGCGGGTCGCCCGTCGGCTGGCGCACCGACAGCACCAGCCTGGCGGTGCTTCCCGGGTCGATCGAGACGAAGGTCGACAGGACCGCGTGGCCGCGCTCGGTCTCCGCCTGCATCGTGACCGGGCGACCGTCGAGCGTGGCAGCCAGCAGCGTCCCCCGCGGGCCGAGGTAGACCGACACCCAGACCTTGATCTGACCCCGCGGCCGCGGCCGGCCGTCCGGCGCGTCCGCCCGCAGCGTCACGTACTCCGGCAGGCCACGTGGAGCGGTGTTGGCCAGGCTGACCTGGACCGTGCCCTGCTCCTCCGGCTGGGGACCGGCCCCCAGGTCCACGGCCTCGCCGGTGGGCGCGGCGGCGTAGTCGACGTCCTGGCGCAGGTAGGTGCCGAGCTTGCTGCCGCCGGCGTCCTGCGTCACCACCCGCACGTACGGCGACGTGCCCGGCAGCGCCCCGCCGACCGGGGCGGCGGCCAGTCGCTGCTGGACGGCCGGGTCGGCCGCCCAGACCGACAGGTGCCCGGTGCCGACCGCCCGGGATGCCTGCTCCAGCAGCCGCCGACCGTCCAGACCGGGCTGCTGCAGCCGTGTGAAGACCAGCCGCGCGGCCTGGGCGAGGTAGTCGTTGCGCTCGGCGTCGCGGGCGCGGGGGAACCGGCGGTAGACCTCGATGGTCAGCTCCTGCACCGCGTTCTCGGCCGTCAGGCGCACCCCGCCCGGCAGGGTCACCGGACCGGTCACCTGGAGCAGGTGGGCCAGCGCCTGCGGGTCGACCAGCAGCACCCCGTCGACCTGCTCGCCGGTGCGGTGTCGCCAGAGCGCGGCCAGCGTGCGGCCCACGGTCGGCACGTCCGGGCTGAGGTTCGCCGCGCGCCAGCCGCGGTTGGAGCCGAACCGGCCGTACCGCCGCTCGTGCTCGGGACCCAGGTCGACCACCGGCGCCGGGGCGTCCTTCAGCAGGTTGTTCGACCCCACCTGCTCGAGCACCGGCCGGCCGCCCTCGGCGCGCAGTACCGCGAAGGCACCGATCAGGCCGCCGGTGGCCCGCGGCTCGGCGGGGTTCTGGACGGCCACGAAGTAGCGGCGAGGACCGTCGGCGCCCAGCAGGGAGGGCAGCACGTCCGCCGCCAGCCGCGCGCCGCTGACGATGCCCTGCAAGCGGGTCAGCTCGTCCGTGAGCTCGGTGCGCGCGCTGGTGAGCGGCCCCAGCCGGGAGCGCGGTGCCTGGCGCAGGGTCGTGGTCGCCGCGACGAGCGCCTCGTCGGCGCTCCGCAGCGGCGCCTGCGCGGCGACCAGCGGGGCGAGGTCGAGTCGCCCCTGCCACGCCGGCGGCGCGAGGGCCACGTCACCGAGCGGCCGCGCGACGTCCCGCGTGACGACCGCCGAGACGTGCGCGACGGCGGCGACCTCCTCGAAGGGGACACCCAGCCCGGGGAGGCGCCGGGCGGCGCGCCACAGGACGCCGTCGGTGACGGCCTCGGCCGACCCTGCGTCAGCCGACGCGGCGGTGATGCGCTCGCGGGCTCCCGCCGCGTCGCCACCGCGCAGGGACTCCTGAGCGGCGATCAGCCCGCGGCGGGCCGACGTCAGGTCCTCCCGGACGGACGGCAGTCGCACGGCGGCGGCAGCCAGCAGCAGGATCAGCAGCAGCGAGCCGGCGAGGGCGACCCGGAGCACCGGGCGAAGGCGGCGGCGGAGCCGGCGCAGCCGCCGACGCAGCGAGATGACGCGCTCCGGTCAGGACGCGCGGCGCCGTGCGCGGTGGCGACGGTCCAGCACCAGCAGCGGCCCGCTGATGAGCGGCAGCACGAGCAGCAGCAGCAGCGACAGCCCGAACGGCGTGGTGACCAGGTCGCCGACGCTCGCGGCCGGGGTCGTCTCGGGATCCGAGCCGCGCCCGCTCTCCTCGACGCCCGTCACGGTGACGATCGCGGTGACGCGGTGCTGCTCGGGGCCGCTGGTCGCCGCGGAGCGGCCGGTTCCGCGCAGCACGTGCTGGCCGACCCTGGCGTCGGTCGCGAAGCAGATCCGGGAGCTGAACCGGCCCTTGTCGTCGGTCTGCGTCATGCCGACCTTGCGGTCGTCGTCGGTGATGGTGATGTCCGCACCGACGGCGAAGCCGTCGCCCGAGAAGTTCGTGCAGTGGCCCTGCTTCACCCGGCTCGGCGCGGCCTTGCCCTCGCCGTTGGAGGGCGGCGGGTACGGCGCGGCCGCGGCGGCCGTGGCGCCGAGCACGGCGACGGCCGTGAGTGCGGCGAGGAGCAGTCTGCGCATCAGTTCCCCCGGTTCGGGCAGGGTGCGGGCACCGCACCCCTGCACGTTCAACGTGCGAGTCGCCGTTTGGTTGCGGGTCCGGGCGCAGCGCCGCGCTGGCGCCCGCTCTGCACCGGGCGGTAGGTCGCGTAGTACCCCGCCGCGGTCGACGTCGAGGCGGCGTTCAGGACGCCGCCCACGACGGTGGCGCCGACGCCGTTCAGCCGACGCCGCGCCTCTGCCGTCGCTGCTCGCTGGGTCTTCCCGCTGCGCACCACGACGAGCACGCCGTCGACCTGAGGGGAGAGCACGACGGCGTCGGTGACCGGCAGCACCGGCGGCGCGTCGACGACGAGCACGTCGGCGATGTCGCGCAGCTCGCCGAGCAGGTTGGCCATGCCCTGCGATCCCACGATCTCGCTCGGGTTCGGCGGCAGGGCACCGGCCGGGAGCACGAGCAGCTCGTCGCGCCAGGTCTGCAGCACGTCCTCGAGCAGGGCCGACCGCACGACCACGTCGGTCAGCCCGACCGCGCCCTCGAGACCGAGCGTCCGCGCCACGGAGGGGCGGCGGAGGTCGGCGTCGACGAGGACCACGCGCACGCCGCTGCGGGCCAGCGCAAGCGCGAGGTTGACCGCTGTCGTCGTCTTGCCGTCCCCCTCCGAGGGAGAGGTCACCATGAGCAGCGACGGGGGGTCGTCGGGATCGACGAAGCGCACCGCCGTGCGCAGCGCGCGGTAGGCCTCGGCGCTCGCCGAGGAGTCGTCGGCGACGAGCCGGCTCTTGCCCTTCGCCTTGGGCACGACGCCCAGCAGTGCTGCGCCGACGCCCTCCTCGACCTGCGTGGCGGTCTTCACGGTCCGGTCGAGCGCGTCGAGCAGCAGGGCGAGGGCGACGCCGGCACTCAGGCCCAGCAGGAGGCCGAGCACCAGGTTGTAGCGGGGCCTCGGCTCCACCGGGGTGCTCGGCGTGATGGCGGTGTCGATCACCTCCACCGTCACGGCGGTGGCGGGCGCGCGGCCGGTCTGCAGCTCGCGCACGGCGTCCGCGAGCGCCGCTGCGGTGGCGTTGGCCAGCGACCGCGCGCGCACGGGGTCGCCGTCCTGCGCGCCGATGTCGATGAGCAGCGTCTGCGGGGTCGCCTCCGCGGACAGCCGCCGGCGCAGCGTCTCCGCTGACTCGGGCAGCCCGAGGGCATCCTTCACCTTCGTGGCGACGAGCCGCGAGGTCGCGAGCTCGGCGTAGCTCGGCAGCAGCTCTGCCGTGAGCTGCAGGCCCTGTCCGGCCTGCGTCACGTTGGACGCCGCCGGCAGGTTGACGATGACGCGCGCGTCGGCCTGGTAGACGCGCGGCGTGCGCTCGGTCAGCAGCAGTCCACCGGCCACCCCTGCGAGCACGCACAGCACCAGGGCGAGCCATCGACGCCGCAGGACCTGCACGAACGCGGCACCGGACACTGGCGCAACCTAGCCGAACGGCGGGCGGCCGGGTGTCAGACCGCGGCGTCGAGCGCCGAGCCCTGCTCGGCCGCCTCGACCTGCACCTGGGCGCGGCGGCGGTGCTGCCGCAGCAGCGCCGGCTCGGCCACTCGGCGGTCCAGCTGCACCGGAACCGGCGCCGCGCCGGTGCGCTCGATCGCCAACGGCGGCGCGATCGTCGTGAGCACGGCGGCGATGCGCTCGGCGGCCATCCCGTCCCAGCCCTCGGGGCGGCGGGCCTCCACGGTCGGGTCGACCGCGCGGAACGCGGCCAGGATGACGTCGGGGTCGGTGCCGACCACGGTGTTGGTGCCGTGCGTGACGGTCACGGGTCGCTCCGTGCTGTGCCGCAGCGTCAGGCAGGGGACGCCCAGGACCGTCGTCTCCTCCTGCACGCCGCCGGAGTCGGTGAGCACGACCGACGCGGTCGCCTGCAGGCGGAGGAAGTCGAGGTAGCCCAAGGCCGGCGCGAGGACGATGCCGGGGGCGGCCTCGAGCTCCCGCATCAGACCCGTCGCCTCGAGGTGCATGCCGGTCCGCGGGTGGACCGGGAAGACGACGGTGCGCTCGAGCGAGATCGTCAGCGCGGTCCGGACCAGGCCGGCGAGCACCTCGTGGTCGTCCACGTTGGACGGGCGGTGCATCGTCCAGAGCACGTGACCACCGTGCGGGACCCCGAGCCGCTCCAGTACGTCGCTGTCGGCCGAGCGGTCGAGGCTGTGCAGCAGCGTGTCGACCATGACGTTGCCGACCCGCCAGATGCGGGAGCCGTCGAGGCCCTCGTTGCAGAGGTTGTCGTCGGCGTCCTCGCTCGGGGTGAGCAGCCAGTCCGACAGGTGATCCACCGCGATCCGGTTGATCTCCTCCGGCATGCTCCGGTCGCGCGAGCGCAGGCCGGACTCCACGTGCGCGACGGGCACCCCGGCCTTCGCCGCCACCAGCGTGCAGGCCAGCGTCGAGTTGACGTCGCCGCACACGACGACGCAGTACGGGTCGATCTCCTCGAGCAGCGGTTCGAAGGCGGTCATCACGGCCGCGGTCTGCACGGCGTGGCTGCCGCCGCCGCAGTGCAGCCGGTGATCCGGTGGGCGGATGTCGAGGTCGTCGAAGAAGGCGTCCGACATCCGCTCGTCGTGGTGCTGCCCGGTGTGGACCAGGACGACCTCGACCCCGCGGCGCTCCAGGGCGCGCATGACCGGCGCGACCTTCATGAAGTTGGGTCGCGCTGCGGCGACCACGAGGATGCGCATCAGAGTCCGATCCGGTGGCGGAGTGTCAAGCGGAGGAACGAGGCATTGCCCACGAGGTAACGGCGTGCCATGCGGCGGGGCTCCTGGAGCAGCCGGAAGCACCACTCCAACCCGGACTTCTGCGCCCATACCGGGGCACGCCGCGTGACGCCGGCCAGCACGTCGAACGAGCCGCCGACGCCCATGCGGAACGGGACACCGAGCGCCTGCCCGTGCCGCTCGAGGAACAGCTCCTTGCGCGGGCTCGGGATGGCGAGGAAGAGCAGCTGCGCCCCGCTCGCGGCGACCTCGGCCACCACGTCCGCCTCCTGCTCGGGGGTCCAGTAGCCGCTGCGGGCGCCGGCGACGAGCAGGCTCGGCCACCGCTCGGCGGCGACCTGCAGCACCTTGTCCACGACCTCTTGCCGCGCGCCGAGCAGGTAGACGGGCAGAGCGTGCGCGGCGGCCTCCTCCAGCAGCCGGACGAACAGGTCGATGCCGGCGACCCGCTCCGGGACTGGTGCGCCGAGGAGGCGGGACGCCCACACGACGGCCTGGCCGTCGACGCTGATGAGGTCGCACTGGGCCACAGCCCGCACGAGATCGGGGTTGCTGTCGAGCTCGACGGCCTTGGCCGCGTTCAGGCAGACGTGCTGGTGGGGGGCGCCGCAGCGGATCATCGCGCGCACCGCCTCGACGGTCTGCTCCATGTCGAGGGCGTCGGCAGGAACGCCGAAGAGCGAGACGCGGGGCCGCCGCGGGTCCTGCGTCGGGCAGGTGGCGCTGTGCACGGGCACGACTGACCTCACCGTCGGCTCGGCCGTTGCGAGTGACAAGGTCTCCCCCGGGAGCGGTGCTTGGGTAGCCGCTCACAGAGATCAACGGGACAGCGCGCGAATCCTCGCGCTGCGGAGTGGATCAGCTGCGCAGGAGCGCGACGACGGCCCGGTAGCGCTGGCCCAGCGGCCGCAAGGCGGCTGCCAGCAGGGTCACTGCGGCAGCGGCGCCGAGTGCGGGGACGGCAGCGCGCACCGGGACCG
>SCTD01000253.1 GCA_004299215.1 Frankiales bacterium
GGCTGCAGGGCGGCCTGCAGCCGGTAGGTGATGCCGAGCGCGTCGCGCAGGTTGTTGCCGACGGCCTGCACCCACTCGTCGTGGCCGGCTGCGGCGTTGAACCACAGGTCGACCGGCGTGCTGGTGTCGAAGTCGGTCTGGTCGAGCAGCGCCTTGGCCTCGTCCGGCTTGTACTGGCAGTAGTCGCACGCGTCGCCGCGCGAGCCGTCGACGACGGGCGAGATGGCGGAGTACGCCGGCTCGCGGGTGCCGTCGAAGACGGCGTCCACGATCGCCTGCCGGTCGATCGCCATCGAGAACGCCTGGCGGACCCGCTTGTCCGCGAAGCGCGGGTCGTACGTCGGGAAGTTCAGGTAGGTGGTCGAGGAGCTCGGCCGGGTCAGGTAGCGGTCCCCGAACTCGTCCGGGGCGGACGTGATCGCGTCGGGCGGGATCTGGTCGAGGACGTCGAGGTTGCCCGCCTGGATCTCGAGGTACTGGGTGTTGATGTCGGCGATGACCTTCACCTGGACCCCGTCGGCCTTGGCCGGCTCGCCTGCGTAGTCGTCGTAGCGCGACATCGTGAAGCCGACGTCCGGCACGAACGGCTCGTCGGCCCGGAACGGCCCGTTGCCGATGGGCTGCTTGCCGAAGGCCACTGGGTCGTCGAAGAACGCCTTCGGGAGCGGGAAGAAGGCGTTGTAGCCGACGGTGAGCGGGAACTGCGCGAACGGCGAGGAGAGCTGCACGGTGAACGTCCTCGGGTCGACGACCTTCAGCCCGCTCATCGCGGTCGCCGCGGGCGTGCCTCCCTCGGCCGCCTGCACGTCCGCGTAGCCGACGATGTTGCTGAAGAAGTAGGACGCGCCCTGCGCGTTCGTCGACAGCGCGCCGTAGTTCCACGCGTCCACGAACGAGGCGGCGTCGACGGGCGTGCCGTCGTGGAAGGTCCAGCCGTCCTTGAGCCTCACGGTCCAGAGCGTGCTGTCGTCGGACTCGATCGACTCGGCGACGCCGCTGTAGACGGCCTCGGAGGTCTCGGGGTCGTACTCGATGAGCCCGGTGAACAGGCCGGAGAGCACGAGGTTGCCCTCGCTCTCGGTCGTGTTCGTCGGGATGAGCGGGTTCTCCGGTGTGGTGATCGTGATCGAGAAGGTCCCGCCCGACGGATCAGCCGGGTCGTCGTCCCCGTCGCCGCCGCAGGCGGTCGCGCCGAGGGCGAGGACGAGCAGGGCCGCGGCCGCGCGGCGTCGGGTCGTGAGCATGGGACCTCCGTGATCCGAGGGACGGGTGCCGAGGATGGTGACCTCGCTGTCCACCGAAATCGACTGTCCATAAGCGGATCTGATGAGTGTCAGGGCATTGATCGCTGCTGGTTGTGAGTGGGTTGTCGAACAGTTCCCGGACCGTGATCTACGAGAGACGTGAGCGACCGGTGACGGGCTGTACCTTCCGCGCATGGCGATGCCTGCGGCCACAGGTGCGTACGGTCCCGCCCCTGGCGCGCCCGAGCTCGGCCTGGGCGAGCTGGCCGCCTTCGTCATCCTCGCCGAGGAGCGCAGCTTCACCCGCTCCGCCCGCCGGCTGCACCTGTCGCAGCCCGGGCTCAGCGCGCGGATCGCCCGGCTCGAGCGGGCGCTCGGGGTGCGGCTGGTGAACCGCACGACCCGCTCGGTGGAGCTCACCGCCGAGGGGCAGGCGCTGCTGCCGATGGCGTCGTCGACCGTCGAGTCGTTCACCGCGGTGCGGGCCCGCTTCGCCGCCGCCGAGGCGCATCGGCGCGACCTGCTGTCCGAGTCCCGGGCGATGCACTTCCGCTGAGCCCGCTCCTTCCCACTTCCGCTGATCATCCGCAGGATCGCCGTCGTAGGGGGATGCTGAGCGGCGCTGTGGACGGGGATGCTGCGGATGATCAACGAGGGGTGGCGGACCACCTCTTCTGGCGCCGCTGACCCGCGCTCAGCGACGGGAGCGCGGCGCCGCCGTGACGTGCATGCGCTCGCCCTGCGGGCCGAAGAGCCCGAGCAGCTCGACCGAGCGACGGCTGGCCGCGCCGAGCGCGTGCGGGACGTGCGTGTCGAACTCCGCGGCCTCTCCAGGCCCGAGCTCGAGGTCCTGGTCGCCGAGCAGGAGACGGAGCCGGCCGTCGAGGACGTAGAGCCACTCGTAGCCCTCGTGCGACCGCAGCTCGGGTGTTGCCGGCAGCGGCGGCAGCAGCAGCTCGAGCGTGGGCTTGCGCAGACCGGACTCCAGCCGCGACAGCGTGCTGGTGCTGATCCCGGTCTGCTCGGCGACCTCGCGCAGGGTCCGCTCTCCCCGCGCGCGACGCAGCCGCGGGCCCACCTCCGCCAGGACGCTCATCGGCGCCGGACGAGCACCACGCTGTCGAGGAGCTCGCCGACCTGACCGTCGGGCCCGGTCGCGGTCCGGCCGACGTCGCGCGCCTCCAGGACGTCCCAGGTGCCGGCCTCGAGCGCGAGGTCCTCGAGCACCGTGCCCGCGGACGGCATGAGGGCAGGGTCCGGCTCGTGCGTCGACCAGGGCGGCCCGGACGCATGACCCACCACGAGCAGCAGCCCACCCGGCGTCACCTCGTCCGCGGCGCGGCGCAGCACGTCGATGCGCGCGAAGGGCACCGGCGACTGCAGGAACTGCGCGGACACGAGGTCGTACGGCCCCGCCGGCAGGGCGTCCGCCAGGTCCTGCTGGACCCACTCCACGGACAGGCCCCGGCGCTGCGCCTCCGCCTGCGCCCGCTCGAGGGCGGTCGTGCTGATGTCCACCGCCGTGACCGCCCAGCCGCGCTCGGCGAGCCAGAGCGCGTCGGCGCCCTCTCCGCAGCCCAGGTCGAGCGCCCGGCCCGGCGGCAGGTCGCGGACCCGCTGCTCCAGGGGCGCGTTGACCTTGCCGCTCCAGATCTGCGGCTTCTCGCCGTAGAGGTCTTCCCAGAACTGCTGTGCGTCCGTTGTCGTCATGCCGAGCAGCGTGCCGGGCCCAGATCCTCCCCGGCAAGCGTCGTTGCTGCTCCGGCAACGGACAACCACGCCCGGTGTCGGCTACGGCGGCACCGGG
>SCTD01000254.1 GCA_004299215.1 Frankiales bacterium
GCGGTCGGCCAGGTCGACGACTACCTGCTGCCGCGGCTGCGCGACCTCGACGCCCCGCTGCTGACGGTGGTCGGCGGCTCGACCGGAGCCGGCAAGTCCACCCTCGTCAACAGCGTCGTCCGAGCGACCGTCAGCGCGCCGGGCGTGCTCCGCCCCACGACCCGCGCCCCGGTGCTGGTCTGCGCCACGGCAGACCTGTCGTACTTCTCGGACGAGCGCGTCCTGCCCGGGCTCGCGCGCACGACCGGCGCCGGGCCGGACGCCGGTCCCGGCGCGCTGCGGCTGGTCGCCCGCGACGACCTGCCGGCGGGGCTCGCCCTGCTCGACGCCCCCGACGTCGACTCGGTCGTCGAGACCAATCGCGAGCTGGCCGGCCAGCTGCTCGCCGCGGCCGACCTGTGGGTCTTCGTGACGACCGCCGCGCGCTACGCCGACGCCGTCCCGTGGGACCTGCTGCGCACCGCCTCCGAGCGGGGTACCGCGCTCGCGGTCGTGCTGGACCGGGTCCCGCCCGAGGCGGTCGCCGAGGTGCGCGACGACCTCGCCGGCATGCTCCGGCGCGCGGGGCTCGACAGCGCGCGGCTCGTGGTCATCGAGGAGCGGCCGCTGGTCGACGGGTTCCTGCCCGAGGACCAGGTCGCGCCGCTGCGCGACTGGCTGCACGCCCTGGCCGGTGATCGCGAGCAGCGCGCTGCAGTCGTGCGGCAGACGCTGGTCGGCGCGCTCGACAGCCTCACCGGCCGGGTCGAGTCGGTGGCCGCCGCGGTCGACGCGCAGGACGCCGCCGCAGCAGCGCTGACCGAGGCGGCCACCAGCGCGTACGACGCGGCGCGGGCGGGGGTGGACGACGGCATGCGCAGCGGCACCCTGCTGCGCGGCGAGGTGCTGGCCCGCTGGCAGGAGTGGGTCGGCACGGGGGAGTGGATGCGCAGCCTGCAGGCGCAGGTCGGGCGGCTGCGGGACCGGATCGCCGCCGCCGTCACCGGCAAGCCGGCGCCGGGCCAGGACCTCAAGGTGGCGCTGGAGAGCAGCGTCGAGCAGCTGCTGCGCGCCGAGGCCGACCGGGCTGCCGAACGGACCGTCACGTCCTGGCGCGCGCTGCCCGCCGGCAGCGGCCTGCTCGGCGACCGCGTGCGCGAGCTCGAGACGGTGAGCGCGCGGTTCGGCGCGGCCTCGCAGGACGAGGTGCGGGACTGGCAGGGCTACGTGCTCGACCTCGTCCGCAAGGAGGGTGCGGGAAAGCGCTCCACCGCAAGGGTTCTCAGCCTCGGCGTGAACGGCGCAGGCCTGGTCGTCATGGTCGCGGTCTTCGCGCACACCGGCGGGCTCACCGGCGGCGAGGTCGCCGTCGCCGGCGGCACGAGCGCGCTCGGCCAGCGGATCCTGGAGGCCGTCTTCGGCGACGCCGCGGTCCGGTCGCTCGCCGCCAAGGCCCGCGAGGACCTGCTGGCTCGGACCGCTCGTCTGCTGGCGGCCGAGCAGGCGCGCTTCGACGAGCTGGTCGTCGGTGCCGCCCCGTCCCCCGGCACCGCCGGGCGGTTGCGCGCCGCGGCAGCAGCGCTGCAGGCCGCTCGCCGGGAGTCGACCACGTGAGGCGTCGCGAGCTGCCGCTCCCCGATCGGCTGGCCGCCCTGCGCGAGGCCGTCGAGCTCGCGGAGGACCGGCTGGAGGTGCCCGAGGTCGGCACGGCGCGCAGCCTGCTCGCCAAGGCGGGTGCGCGCGAGGCGCTCGGCGACGCAACCGTCGTCGCCCTGGCCGGCGCGACCGGCAGCGGCAAGTCGACCCTCTTCAACGCGCTCGTCGGCGCGGAGGTCTCCACCCCGGGCGTGCGCCGTCCGACGACCGGCGTCGCGCACGCCGCCGTCTGGGGGAGCGAGCCGTCGGACCGGCTGCTCGACTGGCTGGAGGTGCCCCGACGCCACCTCGTACCCACCGCTGATCCGGCTCTCGACGGACTGGTCCTGCTCGACCTGCCCGACCACGACTCGACCGCCGTCGAGCACCGGCTCGAGGTCGACCGGCTGGTTCAGCTCGTCGACGTGCTGGTGTGGGTGCTCGATCCCCAGAAGTACGCCGACGCCGCGGTTCACGACCGCTACCTGGCGCCGTACGCCGACCACGCCGGTGTGCTGCTCGTGGTCCTCAACCAGGTCGACCGGCTCGACGAGGCGGCGGCGAAGGAGTGCCTGACCGACCTGCGCGGGCTGCTCGACCGCGAGGGGCTGCAGCGCACCCCGCTGCTCGCCGTCGCGGGTCGGACCGGGCAGGGGCTTCCCGAGCTGCGTGCCGAGCTGGCCCGCCGGGTCAGCGCCCGTCGCGCGGCGACCGATCGGCTCACCGCGGACGTGCGGAGCGCAGCGACCGCGCTGCAGGCGCACTGCGGCACGAGCGGGGACGCGATCGACGCCGCGGACCGGCGGCAGCTCGTGACGGCGCTGTCCGACGCCGCCGGCGTTCCCACCGTGGTCGGCGCCGTCCAGCGCTCGGCCCGCCGGGACGGGCGCGCGCACACCGGCTGGCCGCTCGTGCGCTGGACCGCCAGGCTCCGGCCGGACCCGCTCAAGCGGCTGCACGTCGACCGGCCCGAGTCCCGTACCTCCCTGCCGGCGCCGACCGGCACCCAGCAGGTCGCCGTCGGCAACGCGCTGCGGCGCGTGCGCGACGTCGCCGGCGACGGGCTGCCCCAGGCCTGGCGGGACGACCTGCGGCGGACGGTCGAGGCGCGCGAGGAGCGGCTCGCCGACAGGCTCGACCGAGCGGTCGCTGAGGCCGGGCCGAGCACCGGTCGAACCCCGCTGTGGCAGCGAGCCGTCAGCGGGCTGCAGTGGCTGCTGGCGCTGGCGGCACTCGTCGGCGGCCTGTGGCTGCTGGCGCTCGTCGCCCTGGGCTACCTCCAGCTCGACGACGCCGTCCCGCTGCCCGAGGTCGAGGGGATCCCGCTGCCGACCCTGCTGCTCGCGGCGGGCCTGCTCTGCGGCGTCCTGGTCTCGCTGCTGTCGGGACCGTTCGTGCGGGCCTCGGCGCGCCGACGCGGCCGCAGGGTCGAGCGGCGGCTGCGGGAAGCGGTGGAGCAGGTGGCCCGGGAGGAGCTGCTCGACCCGTTGGCGGGGGAGACCGCCGCGCACGCGAGGTTCTGCGCGGCACTGGAGCGCGCGGCGGCCTGAGCGAGTGGCAGGCTGGGCGCCCACCCGTACGACAGGAGAGCCCGTGCACCACGCGTCCGACGCCGTCCCGCCCCGGCTCCGCCTCGGGGGTCGCTCGCTCTCGGTCGTCGGGCGGGCTCGGGTCTACGTGTGCGGTGTCACGCCGTACGACGTCACGCACCTCGGGCACGCCGCGACCTTCGTGTGGGTGGACGCCGCGGACCGCCTGCTGCGCCGGCTCGGCGTCCAGGTCGAGGTCTGCCGCAACGTGACCGACGTGGACGACGTGCTCTTCGCCGCCGCCGAGCGGGCAGGCGCGCAGTACGACCGCTTCGCCGCGGTGCAGCAGTTCCACTTCGAGCGGGACATGGACGCGCTCGGCGTCCGCCGGCCCACCCACGAGCCGCGCGCGCACAGCTTCGTCGGGCCGGTCGTCGAGCTGGCGTCGGCGCTGCTCGAGGCCGGCGCGGCGTACGAAGCGGGCGGCAGCGTGTACTTCATCGGCGAGCACGTGCCGGGCGGCTGC
>SCTD01000255.1 GCA_004299215.1 Frankiales bacterium
CCAGCAGCCGCGGCAGCGGCCCGCTCTCCACGACCGGCTCGGCGGGCGGCCCGGCCAGGCCCGTCCGGCAGTACGGGCAGGTGCGCCACTCCGGGTCGACCCGCTTGTCGCAGCCGCCGCAGCGGTTCTCGCCCACGGCGGTGCCGTCCCAGGGGCAGCAGACCATGTCGTCGGCCAGCGCGCGGGCGCAGGTCGGGCAGCGGTGCCCCTCCACCGTGTCGACGGTGGTCGCGCGGAGCACCTCCTCGTACGTCGTCTCACCGACGCGCGCGGCCGCCAGCGCGGAGGCGCGCAGCGTGAGCATCCCGTTGGCGCGGGCGGCGGCGCCGATGGCGGCCTCGGTCGGTGTGGTGAGCAGCACCGAGCGCAGCTGCGCGGTGATCGGCAGCACCTCGAACACGCCCATCCGGCCGCGGTAGCCGGTGCCGGCGCACTCCGCGCAGCCCTTGCCGCGCTTGGGGGTCGCGCCCTCGAGGTCGGCCTCGGTCAGGCCCAGCATCTGCAGGGTGCGCGGGGAGGGGACGTACGGCGCGGCGCAGGACTCGCAGGGCCGGCGGACCAGCCGCTGGGCCACCACCAGGGAGAGCGAGGAGGCGACCAGGAACGGCTCGATGCCCATGTCGACCAGGCGGGTGACGGCGGCGACCGCGTCGTTGGTGTGCAGGGTGGTGAGGACCAGGTGACCGGTGAGCGAGGCCTTCAGCGCCAGCTCGGCGGTCTCCTGGTCACGGACCTCGCCGACCAGGACGATGTCGGGGTCCTGGCGCAGGATCGAGCGCAGCCCGCGGGCGAAGGTCAGCCCGGACCGCTCGTGCACCTGCACCTGGGTGATGCCGCGGACCTGGATCTCGACCGGGTCCTCGAGCGTCACGATGTTGCGGTCGGGGGTGCTGACCTGCTGGATCGCGGCGTAGAGCGTGTTGGTCTTGCCGGAGCCGGTCGGCCCGGTGATGAGGATCAGGCCCTGCGACTGGGTGAGCGCGTTGCCGAGCAGCTCGGCCTGCGAGGGCGTGAGGCCGCTCTTGGCCAGCACCGGCACGTTGTCGGCGCGGGGGAGCAGGCGGATGACGACCTTCTCGCCGTGCAGCGTCGGCAGGGTCGAGATGCGGGCCTCGATGGTCATGCCGTCGACGGTGAGCTTGGCGCGGCCGTCCTGCGGTCGGCGGCGCTCGGCGATGTCGAGGCCGGACACGATCTTGATGCGGCTGACGGTGGCGGAGGTGGCGTTCCGCGGGACCGTCATGACGTCGCGCAGCAGGCCGTCGACGCGGTAGCGGATGCGGAGCTCGCCGGCCTGCGGCTCGACGTGCACGTCGGAGGCCCGGGCGCGCACCGCGTCGGCGAGCACCACGTCGACCAGCCGGACGATCGGCGCGGCCTCGACGCCCTGGGTGGCGCTCTCGTCGACCTGCTCCTCGGCCGCGTCCATCCCCTCGAAGAGGGTGTGCACGTCGCTGGAGTCCTCCGACAGCGACCAGGAGCGGGCGAGGTGGTCGCGGACCTGGCTGTCGGTCGCGACGAGCACGACGAGCTCGCCGGCGCCGGTGTAGAGCTTGACGTCGTCGAGCGCGACGACGTTGGTGGGGTCGCCGGTGGCGACGGTGATCTTGGCCCCGTCGCGCTCGGACGAGAGCACGAGGACACCCGCGCGCTCGGCGACCGCCCGCGGCAGCAGGCGCACCGCCTCGGGCTGGGCCATGGTGCGACCGAGGTCGACCAGCGGGAGGCCGAGGGCCTCGGCCAGCGCCTGCGCGACCTCGCGCTCGGTGGCCAGCCCCATCTCGATGACGACGGTGCCGAGCCGGCGTCGTGGCTGCCCGGCCGGGCTGCTGCTCTGCTCGGCGAGGGCGCTCTTGAGCTGCTCCTCGGTGAGCAGGCCCTGCTCGACCAGGACCTCGCCGATGCGCCGCCGGTGCGTGGACTGGGCCGGGACGATGGCAGGCTCGAAGCCGCCGTCGTCGGCGCGGGCGAGGTCGTCGGCGGTGGAGGACACGGTCACCCGAGGTTCATCGGCCACTCGGCCGTACGGGTGAAGCCCGTACGGCCGATTCCCTCGATCGAGCCCCTCATCCGCCGTCGTCCTCCCCGACGAACGGCTCGCCCAGGTCAGGACGCTCCTCGGTGCCGCCGCGCTCGTCCTTGCGGCGCTTCTTGCGCTCGGCCCGCCGCTCCCGCTCCTCGCGCTCGCGCCGGCCGGCCGGGTCGGTGCTCCCGGGATCCGCCTCGTCACCGGCGCGGGTGCGCGCCACGACCTCCTCGGTGACCTCGCGCAGCTGGGTGCGCAGGAAGTCGCGGGTCGCCACCTCGCCGAGCGCCTGCCGCAGGCTGGCGACCTCGCGGCTGAGGTACTCCACGTCGGCCTGCAGCCGGTCGCTGGTCGCCCGGTCCTCGTCGAGGCTGATCCGGTCGCGGTCCGCCTGCCGGTTCTGCGCCAGCAGGATGAGCGGTGCGGCGTACGACGCCTGCAGCGACAGCAGCAGCGTCAGGAAGGTGAAGGTGTAGGGGTCGAACGCGATCGGCGTGACGTTGACGACGATCCAGAAGATGATGAAGACCGTCATGTAGACGAGGAAGCGCGCCGTCCCGAGGAAGCGCGCGATCCGCTCGGAGACGCGGCCGAAGGCCTCCGGGTCGTAGTGCGGCCGCCGCGCGCCGCGCTCCATCGGGGTGTCCAGCCGCACCCGGCGGGCGGTCCGCTCAGCCACCGGTCGTCTCCCGGTGGTCACGCCACCCCGGGGGCAGGACGTGGTCCAGCACGTCGTCCACGGTGACCGCGCCGAGCAGCCGCTGCTCGGAGTCGACGACCGGGACCGCGACGAGGTTGTACGACGCGAGGTGCCGCGTCACGTCGCTGAGCGGGCAGTCGGGGTTGAGCGGGCTGATGTCGGTGTCGACCACGGCGCTGATCAGCGAGCTCGGCGGCTCGCGGAGCATCCGCTGGAAGTGCGCCGTGCCGATGTAGCGCCCGGTCGGCGTCTCGTACGGCGGGCGCACCACGTAGACCTGGGCCGCCAGCGCGGGCGAGAGCTCGGCGCTGCGGATCCGGGCGAGCGCCTCGGCGACGGTGGCGTTGGGCGGCAGGATGACCGGCTCCGGCGTCATCAGCCCCCCGGCGGTGTCGTCGCTGTAGGCGAGCAGGCTGCGCACCGGCCCGGCCTCGTCGGGCTCCATCAGCTCGAGCAGCCGCTCGGCCTCCTCGGCCGGCAGCTCGCCGAGCAGGTCGGCCGCGTCGTCGGGGGCCATCGCCTCCAGCACGTCCGCGGCCCGCTCGTCCTCGAGCCCGCCGAGCAGCTCGACCTGCTCCTCCTCGCTCATCTCCTCGAGGACGTCGGCGAGCCGCTCGTCGTCGAGCGCGGCGGCGATCTCGTGCCGGCGCTTGCCGGACAGGTCGTGCAGCACCCCGGCGAGGTCGGCCGGGCGGAGCTTCTCGAAGACTGCCAGCAGGTTGGCCGCTCCCTGGCCGTCCTCGGGGAGGGAGAAGCCGCTGACCTCGTCCCAGTTGACCTGGCGCACCTCGCCCCGGCGCCGGCCCCGCAGGCCGCCGGTGGAGGTCGGCCGCACGGCGATCCGGGTCAGCAGCCAGTCGCCGGTGCGCATCTGCTCCATGGCGATGTCGAGGACCGTGACCTCCTCACCGGTGGCGTGCAGCGAGACCCGCCGGTCGAGCAGCTCGGCCAGCACCAGCGTCTCGCCGGCCCGCTTGTCGAAGCGGCGCAGGCTGACGGTGCCACTGGTGAGGACGACCGCCTCCGGGTCGATGGTGTTGACCCGCCCGATGGGGACGAAGATCCGCCGGTGGGCCTGGATCTCGACCACCAGGCCGAGCACCCGCGGGGCGTCCCTGCCGGTGCGCAGCCCGACGACCACGTCGCGCACCCGGCCGACCTGGTCGCCGTTGGGGTCGAAGACGGGCAGCCCGGCGACCCGTGCGACGAAGACGCGGGTGGCCGTGGACATGGGGGGAGGCTATCGCCGAGATCTTGCGTCATGCCCCTCGCCGCGCGCGGGTGGCCGCTGAGCAGGACGCAGCGGCGCTGGGGCACGATCGGGGAGACCGAACGCCGTTCTAGAAGGAGCTCCCGTGACCGTCCTCGACCGCTTCCGCCTCGACGACCAGGTCGTCATCGTCACGGGGGCCTCCTCCGGGCTCGGCGTCGCCTTCGCCCAGGCCTTCGCCGAGGCCGGCGCCGACCTGGTGCTCGGCGCGCGCCGGGTGGACCGCCTCCCCGAGACCGGCGCGCTGGTCGAGGCGGCCGGCCGGCGCTACGCCTACGAGCAGACCGACGTGACCGACCCGGAGCAGTGCCAGCGGCTGGTCGACAAGGCCGTCGACACCTTCGGCCGGGTCGACGTGCTGGTGAACAACGCCGGGCTCGGCTGGGCGAAGCCGGCCACCCGGGAGACCCCCGCGGAGTTCCTGCGGGTCGTCGACGTGAACCTCAACGGCGCCTACTGGATGGCGCAGTCCTTCGCCCGCGCGGCCATCAACGGGGGCTCGATCGTCAACATCAGCAGCGTCCTCGGCCTGCACCCCGGCGCGCTCCCGCAGGCGGCCTACGCCGCGTCGAAGGCCGGGCTGATCGGGCTGACCCGCGACCTCGCCGCGCAGTGGACCGGCCGCAAGGGCATCCGCGTCAACGCGATCGCCCCGGGCTACTTCCCGACCGAGATGACCGACGAGATGGACCCGAAGGAGGCGGAGTTCGTCAAGGCGATCACCCCGGCCGGCCGTCTCGGCGACCCCATGGAGCTCGCCGCCGTCGGGGTCTTCCTGGCCAGCGACGCCGCGTCGTACGTCACCGGCATCACGCTGCCCGTCGACGGCGGGATGACGATGCCGTGACCGACCTGGAGTACGAGGTCGTCGACGTCTTCACCGACCGCGCCTTCGCCGGGAACCCGCTCGCGGTGGTGCTCGGGGCGGACGACCTCGAGACCGGGCAGCTGCAGGCGATGGCCCGCGAGTTCAACCTGTCGGAGACGGCGTTCCCGATGGCGGCCACCGATGGGGCGGACTACCGGCTGCGGATCTTCACGCCGGCCGTGGAGCTGCCCTTCGCCGGCCACCCGTCCATCGGGGCGGCCTGGGTGCTGGCGTCGCGGGGACTGCTGCCCACCGGTCCGGTGGTGCAGTCCTGCGGTGCGGGCCGGCTGGCGCTCGAGATCGCGCCGGAGGGCGGCCCCGTCGGGCTCACCGGCGGCTCGCCGACCTGCAGCGAGCCCGTCGACGTCGGGCCGCTGCTGCGCGCGGTGGGGCTCACGGCGCGCGACCTGATCGGGGTGGAGCCGCGACGGGCCGGCACCGGGCTGGAGTTCTCGTACCTGCTCATCGGTCGCGACTCCCTCGCGCGCTGCGCGCCGGACCTGACCGCGCTCGGCGCGCTGGACGGCGCGGGGGTGTCGGTCTTCGCGTGGGACGGCGAGGTCGCGTCGTGCCGGGTCTTCGCCGGCGGCGTCGGCGTGCCCGAGGACCCGGCGACCGGCTCGGCCGCGCTGGGCCTCGGCGTGTTCCTGGTCGCGGCCGGGCTGCTGCCCGACGGCGGCGACTACACGGTGCACCAGGGCGTCGAGATGGGCCGGCCGTCGCGGCTGGACGGCTCGGTCGTGGCGGCGGGCGGCGCGGCGGTGTCGGCGACCGTGCGGGGCGGCGTGGTCCCGGTGGCCGCCGGCCGCATCCGCCGCCCCTGACCGGCTGCCCCTCCCGGGAAGGTCGGCTCAGGTCGGCGAGAACCGCAGCACGACGCACTCCGTCGCCCAGCGGTCGACAGCGCCCGGCGGCGCGTTGAGCCGCTCGGCGGCCAGCAGCGGCACGACCTCTGCCCACAGCTCCGAGCCCGGCACGACAGCCGTGACGGACGCCTCCCACTCCACGACCACTCCCGCCTGGGACGCCTTGCTGCGTACGACGACGCGCGCCCGGTCGCCCGCTCCCACCGGCAGCGGCTGCTCCGGGCCGCCGCCGACGAGGTACATCGCGCCGTCGTGCCAGAGCTGCCACACCAGCGATCCCTCGACCCAGACCGCTCCGGAGCGGCGGGTCGCTTCCGCGATGAGCGTGGGCGACGGCATGCGACCGACCCTGCCACGGCAGACTGCTGCCGGTGACCGCCCCCGACACCCCGCGCGCCGACCTGCCCGGGATCGGGCGACCGTCGTCGGGGGACGCCACCTTGATGGCGGTCGCGATCGTCGCGGTCAGCACCTCCGGACCGCTCATGGCCGCGACCGCCGCGCCGGCGCTGGCGATCGCGTTCTGGCGCAACGCGATGGCGTCGGGGGTGCTGCTGCCGGTGGTGGTGCTGCGCTGCCGCGCCGAGCTCGCCGGACTCGACCGGCGCGAGCGTCGGCTGGCCGCCCTCGCCGGCCTGCTGCTCGCCCTGCACTTCGCCACCTGGATCCCGTCCCTCGACTACACGAGCGTCGCCTCCGCCACGGCCCTCGTCGCGACCCAGCCGGTCTGGGTCGCTCTCCTCTCCCGAGCCCGAGGAGTGCCGGTCAGCCGCTCGGTGTGGATCGGCATCGGGGTCGCGATGGCCGGGGTCGTGCTGCTCACCGGCGTCGACCTGCAGACCAGCGCCCGCGCCCTCGTGGGCGACCTGCTGGCGCTGGCCGGCGGGGTGTTCGCCGCGGCGTACGTCGTGGCCGGCGGCGAGATCCGTCGCAGCGTCTCGACGACGACCTACACCTTCCTCTGCTACTCCACGACCGCGCTGCTCCTGCTCGTCGCCTGCGTCGCCGGGCGCCAGCAGCTGGCCGGCTACGACGCCGAGACCTGGCTCAAGCTGGCCGCGCTGACCGCCGGGGCGCAGCTGCTCGGGCACTCGCTGTTCAACCGGGTCCTGCGCTCCACCAGCGCCACCGTGGTCAGCCTCGCCGTGCTGCTGGAGATCCCCGGGGCAGCGCTCATCGCGGCCGTCTTCCTCGGCCAGACGCCGCCGCTGCTGGCGATCCCGGCCGCCGTCCTGCTCCTGGCCGGGCTCGCCCTGGTGATCCGCAGCAGCACGACGCCGAGCGTCCCGGTCGAGTGACCGCGGAGCCGCGGCGGGCGGGGCGGTCATCGCCCTGAGCGCCTTCCTGCCGGCGGGATGCCCCCGCTAGGCCTCGTCCGGCGCGACGTGCGAGGCGTCGTACGCCCCTCTCCGCCACTGCTGCAGCGGTCCGGCGGGGCGGATCCCGCCACCGGTGGTCCACGGGTTGAACCGGGTCTCGCGGCCGAGCGGGGCCGGCGCCTCGCCGGTCGTGCGCAGCACGCCCCACGGCCGCCACGGTCCGTGCGGGCGTGGCGACCAGCAGCTCCACGCCGATCTCGTCCGGAAGGTGCGACAGGGGAGCGGACCCCTGCCCGGGCAGGGCGCGCGCCCCGACGAGCAGGCGCGAGCCCACCACGTCGTAGGGCAGCAGCGAGCAGTGGAGCCAGCCGAGGTGGTCGCGGCCGGCCCACGGGACGCGGCGCAGCACCGGCTCGGGCCGGGTCGAGTCGAGCAGCAGGTCCTGGTGCGCGCCGGGTCCGTGCGCGTCGAGGACGCGGACCGCGAGGCCGAGCACGTCCGGCAGCGGCTCGGGGAGGCCGGCCGAGCGCGAGAAGCGGGCGAGGACGTCGTACGACCCCGGTGCGTCCAGCAGCGGCGCACCCGTGCCGACGCCGCCGGTCACGGTGAGCCGGCCGGTCAGCGTGCGGCCGCGGGGGTGGACGACACGCTCGCCGCGGACCCTGCTGGCGGCGCGGAAGGCAGCGGCGCCGAGCGTCGCGAGAGGGGAGGCCACGAGGCGTCGCTACCCGCAGATCGCCGTGATCGATCCCACGCTCCCCGGCTGGCTCGCGCGGGTTGTGCGGTGGGACACTTGGGCGACATCCGCAACGCCGAGGAGC
The DNA here is from genome assembly GCA_004299215.1 of Frankiales bacterium. Classification (GTDB taxonomy): domain Bacteria; phylum Actinomycetota; class Actinomycetes; order Mycobacteriales; family SCTD01; genus SCTD01. The sequence continues at coordinate 7,871 of SCTD01000255.1, forward strand.
GACATGGGACGCCTGGCCGCCACCGAGGGCCTCACCGAGGTCCAGACGGAGATCCTGAGCACGGTCAAGGACTTCGTGGACAAGGAGATCCTGCCGTACGCCACGGACCTCGAGCACAAGGACGAGTTCCCGGACGCGATCGTCGACGGCATGAAGGAGATGGGCCTGTTCGGGCTCATGATCCCCGAGGAGTACGGCGGCCTCGGCGAGTCGCTGCTGACCTACGCGCTCGTCGTCGAGCAGATCGCCCGCGGCTGGATGAGCGTCTCGGGTGTCATCAACACCCACTTCATCGTGGCGTACATGCTCAAGCAGCACGGCACCCAGGAGCAGAAGGAGCGGCTGCTGCCGCTCATGGCCACCGGTGAGCTGCGCGGCGGCTTCTCGATGTCCGAGCCCGGTTGCGGCTCGGACGTCTCCGCCATCAAGAGCAGGGCGGTGAAGGACGGGGACGAGTACGTCCTGGACGGCCAGAAGATGTGGCTCACCAACGGCGCGCGCGCCGGGCTGATCGCCACCCTGGTGAAGACCGACGAGGGCGCCGACTCGGTCTACAAGAACATGACGACGTTCCTCGTCGAGAAGGAGCCCGGCTTCGGGCAGACGGCCCCGGGGATCACCATCCCCGGGAAGATCGAGAAGATGGGCTACAAGGGCGTCGAGACGACCGAGATGGTCATGGAGGGCGCCCGCGTCCCCGCGTCGTCGATCCTCGGCGGCGACGCCGGCCGGGGCCAGGGCTTCTACCAGATGATGGACGGCGTCGAGGTCGGCCGCGTCAACGTCGCCGCCCGCGCCTGCGGCATCTCGATCCGCGCCTTCGAGCTGGCCATCGCCTACGCGCAGCAGCGGACGACCTTCGGCAAGCAGATCGCCGACCACCAGGCGATCGCCTTCAAGCTCGCGGAGATGGCGACCAAGGTCGAGGCCGCCCACGCCCTGATGGTCAACGCCGCGCGGCTCAAGGACGCCGGCAAGCGCAACGACGTCGAGGCCGGCATGGCCAAGCTGCTCGCGTCGGAGTACTGCGCCGAGGTCACCCAGGAGAGCTTCCGCATCCACGGCGGCTACGGCTACTCCAAGGAGTACGAGATCGAGCGCCTCATGCGCGAGGCGCCCTTCCTGCTCATCGGCGAGGGCACGTCCGAGATCCAGAAGACGATCATCAGCCGCGGCCTGCTCAAGGACTACAAGCTCCAGGGCTGACTGCTTGCGTCATGCTCAGCGGCGCCTGCGGCGCTCCGCTGAGCATGACGCAAGGACGTGGTCTAGGCGGCGAGGCCGGGCTGCTCCACGACGGCGATCAGCTCGGCGAGGAGTTCCTGCAGGGCGTCGCCCGCGAGCCGCTCGTTCACCGCGTCGACGGTGACCGGCGGGCCGACCAGCACGGCGCCGGCGTTGGCGAGGACGGTGCGCAGCGACACGATCGCGCGGGCGCCGCCGACGGCGCCGGGGGAGGCAGCGACCGTGACGACGGGCTTGCCGCGCAGGGCTCCGGCGGCGTACGGGCGGCTCAGCCAGTCGATGGCGTTGCCCAGCAGGCCGGGGATGGTCCCGTTGTACTCCGGGGTGATCACCACGACGGCGTCGGCCTGCTCCACCTGGGCCCGCAGGGCCTGCACCTCTGCGGGCGCGGCCGCCTCCAGGTCCTGGTCGAAGTACGGCAGCTCGGTCAGCCGCGGAGCGAGGACGGCTCCGGGCAGGGCGGCGACGAGGGACTCGCCGAGCACGCGGGTGTAGGAGTCGCGGCGGGCGGAGCCGGTGAGGACGAGGACGGTCATGCGGGGCCTCCGGGGTCAGGGGTGTCGCGTCGTACAAGTAGTTGCACGTTCAACCGATTCCCGAAACCTAGGCTGACCGCCGTGGCCCTCGACCCGGACTCCGTGCTGCTCCAGGTCGAGGCGCACCTGCTGTCGGTGCTCGGCCAGGACAGCGGCCGGGCGGGGGTGTCCTTCCTGGGTGCCGAGCGGGTCGACGTGCTCCGCTTCGGACCCGACCCGGACGGGCTGGTCCGCTACTGCACCCTCGGCATGAGCCGCGCCCCCATGGGCGACCCCGGCGCGCTGGTGGTGCTGGACGACGGGCCGCGCGCCGAGCTGCTGCTCAGCGTCAACGACCTGCAGGACAGCGTGCTGCGCAGGCTCGCCGTCCTGGCCGCCAGCCCCAGCGTCGAGGGCGTCGTCCTCGTCCCCGGCGCCGGGCTCGACCTGGGCGAGCCGCTCTGGGACGGCGCGCCGTTCACCGCGGTGCTCGTCGGGGAGCCGGGCGGGCTGGTGCCCGACCTGGACCTCGAGGATCACCAGCCGGTCCGCTTCCTCCCGCTGCTGCCGATGACCCCCAACGAGGCCGCCTGGAAGCGGGTGCACGGCGCGCAGGCGCTCGAGCAGCGCTGGCTCGACCGGGGCACCGACCTGCGCGACCCCCGCCGCGCCGAGGTCGACCTGACCGCCCCGTGAGGGGGTTGGTGGAGCGCTTCCGGCTCCAGGCGGGCTACTGCCGCAGCGCCGGCAGCCCGCTCACCGGGGACGTGCTCGACGCCGCGGCTGCCGACCTCGTCGCGGGCGGGCCGGTCGCCGACCTCATGGCAGCGCACGAGCACGACCCGCCGGGCAGCGTCCCGGCGCTCCGGCTGGCCGGAGCGCTGCACCGGCTGGTGCTCGAGCGGCGCGCCCGGCGGGTCGTGCTCGTGCGCTGCCATGAGGTCGGCGACCGGCCCGCCCGCGACGAGGTCGG
>SCTD01000256.1 GCA_004299215.1 Frankiales bacterium
GGCGTGACGATCCCGGTGACCGGCTCTGTCATGCGGCACTCCCGGCGGGCTCGAAGCAGGCGATGTCCTGGATGACGCCGGTGGTCTCGGCGGCCCAGCGGACCTTGACGCGCATACCGGTGGTGATGCCGTCGCGCGGTGCGTCGAGCGCGTGCAGGAGGCCGGTGTCGGCGCCGTCGAGCTGGACGAGCGCCCACGCGAAGGGCCTGTCCAGCGGCTGGCCGCTCCGCGGGGTCGGGTTCCACGCCCAGCTGGTCACCACGCCCTCGTCCGCCACCGGGACGAGCGCGTCGGCGGACACCGCGGCGGCGGTGACGGCGTCGTACTCCATCGGAGGGACGACCACGCGGCCGTCGCTCGCCCTGGCCCCCAGGACCTTCCGGTCCCGCAGGCCGGTGAGGAACGCCCCGACGACCGGTCCGGTGGACCGGGTGTAGGGGAACTCCATGCTGTGCGGTGCGCTGAGCACCTCGGTGTCGGTCATGTGTCCTCTCAGACCAGCTGGGACGTGCGGCCGGCCCAGTACGGGTCGCGGAGCTTGCGCTTGAGCAGCTTCCCGGTCGCGGTGCGCGGGAAGTCCTCCAGGAAGTCGATGGACCGCGGCACCTTGTACTTCGCCAGGTTGGCGATGCAGAACTCGATGAGCTCCTGCTCGAGCTCGGGCGACGGCTCGACGCCCTCGGCCAGCTGGACGGTCGCCTTGATCTGCTCGCCGGCGTCGTCGTCGGGGATGCCGAAGACCGCGGCGTCGGCGACCTTCGGGTGCTGCAGCAGCACGCCCTCGGTCTCGGCCGGGTAGATGTTCACGCCGCCCGCGATGATCATGTCGATCTTGCGGTCGCGCAGGAACAGGTAGCCGTCCTCGTCCATCTCGCCGGCGTCGCCCACGGTGAAGAAGCCCTGCTCGTTCCAGCTCTTCTTCGTCTTCTCCGGGTCACCGTGGTACTCGAAGGTCCGGTCGCCCATCTTCATCCAGACGGTGCCGATCTGACCGGGCGGCAGCTCGTTGCCCTCGTCGTCCAGGATCTTGATCTCGCTGCCGGGCCAGGCGTTGCCCACCGTGCCGGGCTTCTTCAGCCAGTCCTGCGGGCTGGCCGTCGTGCCGCCGCCCTCGGTCGCCGCGTAGTACTCCCAGACGACCGGGCCCCACCAGTCGAGCATCTTGTGCTTGGTCGGGATCGGGCACGGCGCCGCGGAGTGGATCATGCAGCGCAGCGAGGAGACGTCGTACTTCGCGCGCTCCTCGTCCGGCAGCTGCAGCATCCGGTGGAACATCGTGGGCACCATGTGGCTGGTGGTCACCTTGTAGCGGTCGATCCGCTCGAGCGTCCCCTCCGGCGTCCAGCGGTCCATGAGGACCACCTTGTGGCCGGAGTGGATCGCCGCCTGGGTGAACTGCGCGACCGCCGTGTGGTAGAGCGGCGCGACCGTGATGTGCACGTTGTCGGCGAAGTTCTCGATGCCGAAGAGCATGTGCAGGAAGGTGCCCATCTCGGCCATCGTGTCGGGGTCGATGGGCGGCAGCGGGCGCTTGACGCCCTTGGGCTTGCCGGTCGTGCCGGAGGTGTAGTTCATCAGCCCGCCGGCCTTCCGGTCCTCGGGCAGCGTGGCCGGCTGGCCGGCCTTGAGCTCGTCGTACGGCCGGAAGCCCTCGACGTCACCGACCGAGAACAGCGCCTCGGACGGGAGCGAGATCTCCTTCGCGGCGCGGACCGCCTCGGCGCCGAAGCGCTCGTGGGTGATGAACGCCTTCGACGCGGAGTCGTTGACGATGTAGGCGATCTCGGGACCGACCGAGTGGTAGTTGATCGGCACGACGTACATGCCCGCCTGCTGCACCGCGAGCAGGATCTCGAGGTAGGCCGCGCCGTTCGGCAGGTGCATCGCGACCACGTCGCCGTGGCCGACGCCGAGCGAGCGCAGGCCGTGCACCACCTGGTTGCAGGCGGCGAGCAGCTCGCCGTTGGTGTGCTCGGTGTGGTCGGGCTCGATGAGCACGACCTTCTCGGGAGCGGCTTCCGCGATCCTCCAGAACCCCAGCTGCGTCACTGCTTCCCTCCCGGCGTGTAGCGGACGGGGATCTCCTTGATGCCGTTGATGAACATCGAGCGCAGCATGCGCGGCGGTCCCGTCGGCGCGATGTCCGGCATCCGGCTGGCGATGGTGTCGAACATGATGCGGACCTCGGCGCGGGCGAGGTTCGCGCCCAGGCAGAAGTGCGGCCCGCCGCCGCCGAAGGCGACGTGCTCGTTCTCCTTGCGGGTGATGTCGAAGGTGTCCGGCTCGTCGATCGCGGTCTCGTCGCGGTTGGCCGCGGAGTAGTAGATCGCCACCCGGTCGCCCTTGCTGATCTGCTGGCCGTCGAGCACGTAGTCCGACAGCGCGGTGCGCTGGAACTGCATGACCGGTGTCGCCCAGCGGATGATCTCCTCGACGGCCGCGTCGAGCGGCCGCTCCTTCTTGAACAGCTCCCACTGGTCGGGGTGGTCGAAGAACGCCTGCATGCCGTGCGAGATGGCGTTGCGGGTCGTCTCGTTGCCGGCCACCGACAGCAGCAGGAAGAAGACGTCGAACTGCTCCTGCGTGAGGGCGCCGCCCTCGACGTCGGCCTGCAGCAGCTTGGTGGCGATGTCCTCGGCCGGGCACTCGCGGCGGGCGGCCGCGATGCCGTCGGCGTACATGTACATCTCCATCGACGCCACCTGCGCGTCGTCGGGGCTGGTGCGGAACTCCGGGTCGTCGAAGCCGATGAGCCGGTTCGACAGGTCGAAGATCTTGGTGCGGTCCTCGGCCGGGATGCCGATCAGCTCGCAGATGGCGAGCAGCGGCAGCTCGGCGGCGACGTCCTTGACGAAGTCGCCCTCGCCCTTGGCCAGCGCGCGGTCCACGATCTCGTCGGCGAACTCCTGCAGCCGGCCCTCGAGGTTGCGGATGGTGCGCGGTGTGAAGGCCCGCTGCACGATGTTGCGGTAGTCGCTGTGCTGCGGCGGGTCCATGTTCAGCATGAGCATCCGCGTCATCTGCAGCGACTGCTCCTCGTCCTCGGCGGGACCGGTGTGCAGCAGGGCGCCTCGCTCGTACGACGAGAAGACCTCGGGCAGGCGGGACACCTCCTGGACGTCCTTGTGCCGGGTGACGACCCAGAAGCCGTCGCCCCAGCTGCCCTTCTGCTCGTGCCAGAAGACCGGGGCCTGCTCGCGCATGGTGGCGAACTGCTCGAGGGGCAGCCCCTCGGCGAAGGTGTCGGCGTCGATGAGGTCGATGTCGACCGGGCAGCGGGGCTTGCCGTCTGTCGGTGCGGTCATGAGCGTCTCCTGGGGGTTCGGGCGGTCAGACCGCGGCGGGCGCGGGCAGGGACGGGAGGGCGGCGACGGTGCGGGCGTACTCCTCCTTGAGGGAGGCGATGACCTCGGCGACGGTGCGGACCTCGGCGAAGGAGCCGACGAGCTGGCCGATCGGGGTGCCCATGAGCTCCTCCTTGCCGGCCCGGCGGATGCGGTCCTGCGCCTCCGCGCACAGCATGTACTGCAGCGGCATGCCGAGGGGGTCGGGGTTCGCCGGGTCGTCCCACGCCTCGGTCCACGCCGTGCGCAGCTGGCGGGCCGGCTTGCCGGTGTAGGCGCGCGAGCGGACGGCGTCGCTCGAGGTCGCGTTGGCGAACTTGCGGTACATCGCCTCGGGCTGGGCGCACTCGACGGTGTTGAGCCACATCGAGCCGGTCCAGACTCCCTGCGCGCCGAGCGCGAGCGCCGCGGCGACCTGGCGGCCGTTGCCGATGCCCCCGGCCGCGAGGACCGGTCGGCCGCCGACCGCGTCGACGACCTCGGGCACGAGCACCATCGTCGCGACGTCGCCGCTGTGACCGCCGGCCTCGGTGCCCTGCGCGACGATGATGTCGACGTCGTTCGCGACCTGCTTCAGCGCGTGGTCCTTGCGGCCGACGAGCGCGGCGACCTTCTTGCCGGCCTGGTGCACCTCGCCCACGACGTCCTTCGGGGGCGGGCCGAGGGCGTTGACGATGAGCACCACGTCGGGCCGGTCGAGGGAGATGTCGACCTGCTGGCGCGCCTCGGTGTCGTTCCAGCTCAGCAGGTCGCGGCCCTGCTCGGCGTCGGCCGGGAGCTTCGGGACGCCGTGCTGGTCGAGCACCCGCTCGACGAAGTCCTTGTGCTCCTGCGGGATCATCTTCTCGAGCATGTCGTGCATCTCGTCGACCTCCATGCCGGCGACCGCGAGGGTCTTGGCCGGCATGACGACGTCGACCCCGTAGGGGCGTCCGCCGATGTTCGCCTCGACGTACTCGATCGCCTCGCGCAGCTCGGCGGGCGTGAAGCGGACGGCGCCGAGCACGCCCAGGCCGCCGGCCTTGCACACCTCGATCACGACGTCCGGCTGGTAGTTGAACGCGAACAGCGAGAGGTCGAGCCCGAACTCGTCGGACAGCGCAGTGCGCACGATGTGCTCCTTCTAGCGATCGGTGGAGAGGACGAGGCCGCTGGTGGGGACGCCGGTCCCTGCGGTCACGAGGACGTTCTCGACCTCGGGGACCTGGTTGACGGACGTGCCGCGGACCTGGCGGACGCCCTCGGCGATGCCGTTCATGCCGTGCAGGTAGGCCTCGCCGAGCTGGCCGCCGTGGGTGTTCAGCGGGAGCCGGCCGCCGAGCTCGATGGCGCCGCCGGCGATGAAGTCCTTGGCCTCGCCGCGGCCGCAGAAGCCGAACTCCTCGAGCTGCTGCAGCACGAACGGCGTGAAGTGGTCGTAGATGACCGCGGTCTGCACGTCGGACGGGCCGATCCCGGACTGCTCCCACAGCTGCCGCGCGACCAG
>SCTD01000257.1 GCA_004299215.1 Frankiales bacterium
GCGCGATCGGCTTCTACGGCGACACCGGCGACCGGCTCACCGACGAGAGCGGCCCGACCGGCGAGGGCTTCCTCGCCGAGGTGTGCCGGCAGTGGGAGGGGGCGACCAAGCCGGCCGAGGCCGCCGGGGTCCGGGTCGCCCACCTGCGCACCGGCATCGTGCTGTCCGGCCAGGGCGGCATCGTCGGCAGGCAGCTGCTGCTCTACAAGCTCGGTCTCGGCGCCCCGCTCGGCAGCGGCCGGCAGTGGACCAGCTGGATCTCGCTGCGCGACGAGGTCGCGGCGATCCGCCACCTGCTCGCCGCTGAGGTGTCCGGTCCGGTCAACCTGGTCGGACCCGCGCCGGTCACCAACAGGCAGTTCACCAGGGCGCTCGGCCGGGCGCTGCACCGGCCGACGCTGCCGATCGCGGTGCCGGGCGTCGTGCTGAAGGCGGCGGTGGGGCAGTTCGCCGAGGAGGGGATCCTCATCGGCCAGCGGCTCGCGCCGACGGTGCTGCAGGACAGCGGTTTCCGCTTCGCGGACGAGGACGTCGACGCCGGGCTGCGCGCCTCCCTCTGACCGGGTCAGGCGGTGGGGTCGGGGACGACCTCGACGAGACGCCAGCCGGCGGGAGTACGAGACAGCTCGACCAGGAAGACCCGCTCCCCCCGCCCTGCTGCGTGCGTGACGGCATCGCCTGCGTCGTCGCGGATCACGTGGTCGGCCAGGACGTCGACGACGGCCAGCCGCACGCCGTCTCCCCCACGCTCCAGGACCTCGACCGACCGCACCGCGTGGCGCAGGTCGTGGGCGGTCTGCCCCCGGTCGAGCAGGGCCTGCAGCAGCGCGCTGTCGGACGCCAGCCCCGCCGACCCGGGCGTCCAGACCTCCTGCAGGAGCGCGAGATCCCCCGAGGCGAAGGCCGCGGCACGCGAGGCGTCCAGCCCCTCCAGCACCGCCGTCCAGTCCGGAGCGGGTGACGGCGAGGGCACCAGCGGCGGCAGTGCTGCCGCCTCCGCACCCCCGGTCCGGCCGAGCTGCCAGCCGCCGGCGGCCGCGGCGGCGAGCAGCACGACGGCTGCGGCAGCGACCAGCAGCGCCCGGATGGGCCGCGGTCGACGCGCCACCGCCGGCTGCGAGGGCGCGGCCCTCCGGCCCACGTGCGTCGGCCGCACCTCAGGCACCGGCCGGGCCGCCGGCAGCCCGCCGGTCAGCCGGACCGGCGCGGCCGCGTGCGTCCGACGGAGCATCCCGGCGAAGGCTGCAGCGTCCGGGCGCGTGGCGCGAGCGGCGAGACCCGCCTCGACCACCTCGACCAACGCACGCGGCGCCGAGGGTGCGAGCAGGCCGAGCGGAGCTCGCTCCCCCGCCACGGCCGACGACAGCACCTCCTCGACGCAGGACCCGCCGTGCGGCGGGGCGCCGGCGAGCAGGTGGTGGCAGACGGCCGCCAGCGCCCAGACGTCCGCGGCG
>SCTD01000258.1 GCA_004299215.1 Frankiales bacterium
CCGAAGGTGAGGTGAGGACAGCTCATGGATGACTTCTTCCGGATCCTGGTTATCGCCCTGCTCCTCGGGGGGATCTACGGGCTGGTCGCGATGGGCCTCAGCCTCATCTTCGGTGTGGTCCGGGTGGTGAACTTCGCGCAGGGCGAGCTGGTCATGCTCGGCATGTACGGCGCGTACTTCGCCAACCGCGAGCTCGGGATCAACGTGTACCTGACCGCGTTCGTGGTCGTGCCCGCGCTGTTCGTCCTCGGGCTGCTCATCCAACGTCTGGTCATCCAGCCGTTGCGGGACGAGGCCGCGATGCAGCTACTGGCGACGTTCGGGCTGCTGATCCTGTTCCAGAGCGCGGTGCTCGCTGCGACCCGTGGTGACACGTACACGCTGACCGATCGCTTCGCCCGGGACACGTTCAAGTTCGCCTCGGCGAACATCGACTACGGCCGCTTGTCGATCGTCATCGTCACGACGGTGATCGCTGTCGTGCTCCGGCAGGTGATCCAGCAGACGACGTTCGGTCGCTCGATGCGGGCCGTCACCGAGGACCGCGACGCGGCCAGGCTGATGGGGGTGAACGTCGAGCGGACGTTCCTCATCACCTTCGGCATCGGCGCGGCCCTCGCGGGACTGGCCGGCGTCATGCTGGCGCCGGTCTACAGCATCACGCCGCAGATCGGCGCGAACTTCATCTTCGCCGGCTTCGCGGTAGTCGTGGTCGGTGGGCTGGGAAGCGTCACCGGTGCCTACATCGGCGGCTTCCTGATCGGTGCCGTCGAGGCCTTCAGCGGCTACTACCTCGATCCGACGCTGGGCACGGCCTTCTACTTCATGGTGTTCCTGGTCGTGCTGGTCGTGCGGCCGGCCGGGCTGTTCGGACGTCTCGGCTCGGAGAAGGTGGGAGGACATTGAGCACCTCGGAAGACGCCGTCGACGCCCAGGACGCGGCGATCCACGGCGTCCGCAGCGGAGCGACGACCAAGAGCTCGCGATTCGTCTGGACCGGCTACGCGGCCGGAATGGCAGGGCTCCTCCTGCTGCTGCTCGCCGTGCAGGGCGACGCCTACTGGCTCAACATCCTCATCCTGACCCTGCTGTTCGCCGGCCTCGCGTCGGCCTGGAACATCATCGGCGGATTCGGAGGGCAGCTGTCCCTTGGGCACGGCGTGTTCTTCGCCATCGGCGCCTACACGGTGGGGATCACCTACGACAGGTACGGCTGGTCGCCGTGGGCGGCGATGGTGGTCGCCATGCCGATCGCGATGACCGTCGCGGCGCTCACCTCGTGGCCGACGTTCCGCCTGCGCGGTCCTTTCTTCGCCATGGCGACGCTGGCGCTCAACCAGGTGGCGCTCGTGCTGGCGACGTACTTCGGCAGCGTCACCGGAGGGGTGCAGGGCATCACGCTCCCCTTCTCGCCGTCGCTGCGCGACCTCGCCTTCGTCGAGCGGTGGAAGTACGCGGTCGTCATGCTGGCCTTCGTCGCGTTGACGGTGGCCGTCGCCACCGTCATCAGTCGCAGCAAGCTGGGCTATGCCCTGCGTGCAGTGCGTGAGGACGACGAGGCCGCCGCAGCCGTGGGCTTCAACGTCTTCGCGGTCAAGATGCAGGGGATGCTGATCAGCGCCGCGCTGACCTGTCTCGGCGGCAGCTTGTTCGCCGTCTTCGTGCGCTACATCGATCCGGCGTCCGTGCTCGGACTCCCCGAGGTCGGTGTGCGCATGGTCCTCATCGCTCTCCTCGGTGGCATCGGGACCCTCATGGGCCCCGTCGTCGGGTCGCTGCTGTTCATCCCGGGCATCACCCTGCTGCAGGGCGAGCTGGCGGGCCAGCGCCCCGGACTCAACCTCGTCGCGGTCGGTCTCGCACTGGTGATCATTCCGATCGCGCTGCGTCGCGGCATTGTCGGGACTGCTGCGGAGCTCTTCCGGAGCGCCCGAGGAAGGTGGAAGCGATGACGTCGACAGCAGCCCCGTTGCTCGAGAGCGACGCGGTCGTCCGGAAGTTCGCCGGGATGACGGCGGTGGACCAGGTGTCGATCAACCTCAGGCAGGGCGACCTCCTCGGGATCATCGGTCCGAACGGCGCCGGCAAGACGACGCTGTTCAACCTGCTCACTGGCCAGCTCCGCCCGAACAGCGGCCACGTGCGCTTCCGCGGCGAGGACATCACCGGCCTGTCGGTTCACCAGCGGGTCCGGCTGGGACTGGGGCGGACCTTCCAGGTGGTGCGGCCGCTGCCCGACCTGTCCGTGCTCGAGAACACCATGATGGGCGCCTTCCTCAAGCACCGTCGGCGATCCGACGCCGAGGACAAGGCCTATCAGGTGCTCGAGGAGGTGGGCCTCGCGGCGGTGGCCAAGGATCGGGCGGGGGACCTCCCGCTGGCCCGGCGCAAGCGGTTGGAGGTCGCGCGGGCGCTCGCCACCGAGCCGGCGGTGCTGCTGCTCGACGAGGTGATGGCCGGGCTGAACCCGACCGAGATCGGCCACGCGGTCGATCTCTTCAAGGATCTTCACGAGAAGGGGATGACGCTCGTGCTCATCGAGCACAACCTGAAGGTCGTCCGCACCCTCTCCCGGCACGTGGTGGTCCTGGACCACGGAGCAGTCCTCGCCGAGGGCACTCCGACGGAGGTCCTGCAGCATCCCGACGTCGTCCGGGCCTACCTCGGGAACCGGAGGTAACGATGGCTCTCCTCGAGGTACGCGACCTGCACTCCGGCTACGGCGACCTGCCCGTCGTCCGCGGCGTGAGCTTCGACGTCGACGCCGGCGGGATCGCCACCGTCGTCGGACCGAACGGCGCCGGCAAGACGACGCTGCTGAAGACCGTGACAGGTCTGGTCCGGGTCTGGAGCGGAACCGTCACCTTCGACGGCCAGGACCTGGGCGACATCCCCGCGCACGCGCGTCCGGAGCTCGGGCTCGTGATGGTCCCCGAGGGGCGCAAGCTCTTCCCGTTCATGACGGTGGAGGAGAACCTGCAGATGGGCGGCTACGCGAAGAGCGCCCGTCCGCACCTGTCCGCGAGCCTCGACGAGGTGTACGAGCTGTTCCCCGTCCTGCTCGAGCGACGCAAGCAGCTCGGCGGGTCGCTGTCCGGGGGCGAGCAGCAGATGTGCGCCATCGGCCGCGCGGTCATGGCCAAGCCGAAGCTGCTCATCCTCGATGAGCCGTCGCTGGGTCTGGCCCCCATCATCGTGGAGCGGATCCTGTCGCTGGTCCGCCAGCTGGCGGACAAGGGCATGACGGTCATGCTCGTCGAGCAGAACGTGCACGACGCGCTGGACATGGCCGACCGGGGCTACGTGCTCGAGCAGGGCGAGGTGGTGATGACCGGCACCGGCCAGGAGCTGCTGGCTCGGGACGACCTGCAGGCGGCCTACCTCGGCATCTGACGGCGCGCGATCGTCACCGTTCCCCTCGCCACGACCCCCGTCTGGAGGACCGCATGCCCACGCCACGGCAGGACGACCTTCGTACGCTGGTGTGCATCCGCCCCCCAGGGTGGGTGACCCCGACGTCCGGACCCGTGCTGGACCTGGTGGCGTGGGTGGAGCGGGCGGAGCGGCTGGGCTTCGACGGCGCCTTCGTGGGCGACCGGATGCTGTCCGAGGCCGTGAGCCAGACCGGCTCGGTCGTCTACGGCGCCTCCATGCTCGACGTCACGGTCGCGCTGGCCACCATGGCGGCGCGCACCGAGCGGATCCTGCTCGGCCCCCTGGTGCTGGTGTTCCCGTACCGCCACCCGGTTCAGCTGGCCAAGACCTTCGCATCGCTCGATGCGGCGTCCGGTGGTCGCCTCGTCGTCGGTGCCGGGATCGGCTGGAACGCAAGGGAGTTCGACGTCCTGGGGATTCCGATGGACGGGCGCGGCGAGCGCTTCGAGGAGGCCCTCTCCCTCGTGCGGAGGCTCTGGAGCGGCGAGCCGGTCTCGCACGACGGTCCGACGTGGACCTTCACCGACGTCCAGGTCGTGCCCCCGCCGGTCCGCCCTGGCGGCCCGCCCCTGTGGCTGGCGTCCTTCTCGCCCGGCCAGCGGCTCGACTGGACCGACGAGCTGCCGCCGCTCGCGCAGAGGCAGCTCGACCGGGTCGGTCGGCTCGCCGACGGCTGGGTGCCGCTGGTCTACTCCGCCTCGGCCAAGCGCAGGCTCGCCGCGAGCACCCTCGCCTCGGCCTGGCAGCTGGTGCTGGACAGCGCGACGCGGGTCGGACGCGACCGGCAGGACCTCGACTTCGTCTTCTCCGACTGGTGCTACGTGCTGGAGGGCGACGGCGCGGTCGAGCGCTGCCAAGCCGCCCTCGCGCGCTTCTTCGACGGCAGCTGGGAGGACGCGCTGCGGACGTACACGATCGGCAGTCGTGAGGAGGTCCTGGAGAAGGTGCGGGCCCACACCGCCGGCATCGACCGCGTCGACGCCTATGTCCTGACGCCGCTCTCCGACGAGATCGAGCAGATGGATCTGCTCGCCGACCTGGCGCAGCAGCTGCGCGCCGCATGAGAGAGGAGCGGCGTTGAGGAGCGACGACCTGCGCGACAAGGTGGCCGTGGTGACGGGGGCCGGGTCGGGCATCGGCCTGGCCTGCGCCCTTCTGCTCGCCCGGCGCGGTGCCGTGGTCGCGGCGCTCGACGTCGACGTCGACGCGGCGGAGCGCGTCTGCTCCGCGATCACCGACGGGGGCGGCCGGGCGCGACCCTACGAGGTGGACGTGACCGACGCCGCGGCCGTCGACGCCACCTTCCGCGTCGTGGTCGACGACCTGGGCGGCGTGCACGTGCTGGTCAACAACGCCGGCCTCGCCCTGCCGATGGTGCCGCTCGCAGACCTGGACGACGACGGCTGGCGACGGGTCATGTCGGTGAACCTCGACGGGCTGTTCTTCTGCCTGCGTGCGGCGCTGCGGATCATGCGCAGCAGCGGTGGCGGATCGGTCATCAACATGTCCTCGGTGCTCGGCGCGGTCGGCCGCCACCACTCGGCGGCCTACGTCGCGAGCAAGCACGCCGTCGTGGGGCTGACCCGCGGGGCGGCGATCGACCACGGGACGGACGGCATCCGCGTCAACGCGGTCGGACCGGGATTCATCCGCACCCCGCTGCTGGAGAGCAGGCACACCGAGCAGGGGCTGGAGGAGCTGGCCTCCGGCTGGCCGCTCCGCCGCGTCGGCCGGCCGCAGGAGGTCGCCGAGATGGTGGCCTGGCTGGCCAGTGACGCGTCGTCGTACGTGACCGGCGCCTACCTGCCGGTGGACGGGGGTTACCTCGCGGTGTGAGCGCACCCGCGACGCCCTGAAGGAGCGCCCGGCCACAGGGGCCCGGCGCCGAGAGAGGAGTGCTCCATGCGTTTCCTGACCGACGGCCTGCGCTTCCCCGAGGGCCCCGTCATGCTCAAGGACGGCGGTGTCGCGGTGGTCGAGCTGGCCTCCGGCGCCATCACCGCGGTCGACCAGTCCGGCGCCAAGCGGCAGATCGCCATGACCGGGGGCAGTCCCAACGGGCTGGCCTGGGGACCGGACGGGATGCTCTACGTCTGCAACAACGGCGGCCTCAACTGGATCGAGAAGGACGGCCTGCTGCGCGCGCACGGCCAGGCCGACGACTACAGCGGCGGTCGGATCGAGCGGGTCGACCCCGACTCGGGCGAGGTGAGCCGGCTCTACGACCGCTGCGGCGATCACCCGCTGAGCGGACCCAACGACATCGTCTTCCCGCCCGTCGGCAGCCCGAGCGACGGCGGCTTCTGGTTCACCGACATCGGCAAGCACCGGGCGCGGGACCGCAACCACGGCGGTGTCTACTGGGCGACCATCGACGGCAGCACGATCATCGAGGTCGCCTTCCCGGTTCCCGGCGGCGCCAACGGGATCGGCCTGAGCCCGGACGGAAGCACGCTCTACGTCGCCGAGACCGACACGGCCAGGATCTGGGCCTGGGACGTGGAGGGGCCCGGTCAGCTGCGCAAGGAGCCGTGGCCGAGCCCGCACGGCGGCCGGCTGCTGGCCAC
Source organism: Frankiales bacterium (assembly GCA_004299215.1). Classification (GTDB taxonomy): domain Bacteria; phylum Actinomycetota; class Actinomycetes; order Mycobacteriales; family SCTD01; genus SCTD01. Next base: position 6,003 of record SCTD01000258.1, read on the forward strand.
GCTGCCTGGCTTCACCCGGCTGGACAGCCTGGCGATCACGGCCGCCGGCAACATCGTGGTGGCGGCGCTCTACTCGAGCACGATCACCACCGTCAGCCCCGCCGGCGAGATCGTCGACGTCGTCCCGGTGCCAGACGCGATGCCGACCAACATCTGCTTCGGCGGCGACGACATGAGCACCGCCTACATCACCCTGTCGACGACCGGCCGACTCCTGCAGATGCCCTGGCGCGAGCCGGGTGAGCCGCTGCCGTACGGCTGAGACCCCTATCCGACCCCTCTGCAAGGAGATCCGCCGTGCCCGAGAACACCGCTGCCTCCGGTCCGACCGGACCGCTCACCGGCGTGAAGGTCGTGGAGTTCGCGCAGGTCATCGCGGGACCGCTGGCCGGCACGCTGATGGCCGACCTCGGTGCCGACGTCGTCCACGTCGAGGCGCCCGGCCGAGGCGACAGCGCGCGCTACATGGGACCGGACAAGGACGGCGCCCACCTGTGGTGGAAGGTGCTGGGGCGCAACAAGCGCTCGGTGACGCTGGACATGCGCGTGGACGAGGGACGGGCGACCGCGCGACGCCTGGTCGCCTGGGCGGACGTCGTGATCGTGACGTTCCGCGCGGACACGGTGGAGAAGTACGGCCTGGACTGGACCAGCGTGCAGGCGGTCAACCCGTCTGCCGTCCTGCTGCAGGTGTCCGGCTACGGCGCCCGCACCAGCAAGCGGAACCTGCCCGGCTTCGGGAAGATGGGTGAGGCCCGCAGCGGGCTGGTCCACCTCACCGGGTTCCCGGACGGACCGCCGGTGCACACCGGCTTCTCGCACGGCGACGCCACCACAGGCCTGATGGGAGCCTTCGCCGTCATGGCAGCGCTGCACCGGCGCGAGCGGGACCCGGAGCGCAAGGGGGAGTGGATCGACCTCGCGCTGTCCGACACCCTCTTCCGCCTGGTCGAGTGGCAGGTCATCCTGCGCGACCAGCTGGGCTACGCCCCGAACCGGTCCGGCAACCAGCTGGCGGTGGCCCCGGCCGCGGTCGTCAACGTCTTCCGCGCCGCTGACGGCGGCTGGGTGACGGTGACCTCCGGCACGCCGCGCTCGGTGCAGAACATCGCCCGCCTGCTGGGATTCGACCCGGAGCAGTACTCCACGCAGGCGGCCCAGGTGGCCGGGACCCAGCAGCTCGACGACGGCCTGCGCGCATGGATCGCCGAGCACGACACGGCCGAGTGCCTGCGGGTGATGGAGGCGGCCGGCGTCGTCGCCTCGAAGGTCTACGACATGGACGACATCCTGTCCGACCCGATCGTGGCGGAGCGGCAGTCCGTCGTCACCGTCGACGACCGCGACCTCGGACCGGTGCGGATGCAGGGCGTGGTCCCGACGTTCGTCAACGACGAGGGAGCCGTCTGGCGCACCGGTCCGGAGCTCGGGGAGGACAACGACGTCGTCTACGGCGAGTGGCTGGGACTGACCGAGGACCAGCGAGCCGCGCTGGCGGCCGACGGGGTCATCTAGCTGGTGGCGGCCGGCCGGGAGGCTGCGCTCGCGGACCCGGCTCGCCGGCTGCGGGACGCCGCCGAGCCCCTCGCCATGCACGCGACCGGATCCGCGCACGTGCGCGCGGCGCTCGAGGAGCTCGGGCTGGACCGCTTCGCGGGCTACGTGTGGGGTCGCGCGGCGGTGCTGGGCGAGCCGTCGCCGGCCGTCGTCGTCGCGGCCTTCGGCGTCTTCGAGCCGAACCGCCTCGGCGCCGTCTACTCCTCGGCGAAGTCCGCCTGCCCTCGGGATCGGCTGCTGGCCGTGCGCGAGGCCGCGGTCGCGGTCAGCCTGCGCAGGGTGCTCGGCGAGTCCGACGTCTCCGCGGTCGTGAGCCCGCTGCTGGGCGCTGTGTCCGCGCTGCCGCCCGGCGGTCGCCCGCTGTTCGCCGGCCTGCTCGGCTCCCCGGTGCCCGCGCAGCCGCTCGGCCGGCTCTGGCGCGCCTGCGAGCTGCTCCGCGAGCACCGCGGGGACAGCCACCTGAAGGCCCTGGTGGCGCGCGGGCTGCACCCGGTGGAGGCGAACCTGCTCACCGAGCTCTGGCACGGGCTGCCGGCGCCGGCGTACACCCTGACCCGCGGCTGGTCGGCGGAGCAGGCCGCGAACGCCCTTGAGCGCCTGAGCTCCGTCGGGCTGGTCCGCGACGGCCGGCTGACCGCAGACGGTGCGCGGCTGCGGACGGAGCTGGAGCTCGAGACCAACCGCGGCGAGCGCCGGCTCGTCGAGGCGCTCGGCGCGGATCTCGAGCGGGTCGTCGCGGCGCTGGACGGCTGGTCGACCCGGTGCATCGCGGCGGGGGCGTTCACCCCCGACCCGGGCAAGAGAGCCGCCGGGTGAGGGCCGCACCGCTCAAGGTGCGGCCCGGGCGGGACGACCTCAACAGCCATGAGCCGCGCATGCGGCGGCTGCCTGCCGCCCGGGACCGCCTGCACCACCGGGCGCCTGCTGCTGGCCACCCGCAACCCGAGCACCTCCGCCACGCTGCGGTCCCTCGCGCAGCGCCGGGTGCAGAGCGTCGACGAGCTGGCCGAGGGGGCGTTCGAGCTGGTCGGGCCGGACCTGGACGAGCTGCTCTTCTCGGCCCACGCGCAGCTGTCCGCCGGGGAGACCGAGGAGGTCCGCTGCCTGCTCACCGGGTGCGACGTCAGGGACCGCGAGCTGCTCGCCCAGGCGCTCACCGCACCGACGCTGAGCGCGCTGGTGCGCAGCCGGCTCGGTGTCGACCCGCGCTCGCTCGAGATCCCCGACCTCGCCACCGGGCTGCCCGATCGCTGGTCGATGCTCGAGCGGCTGGAGGCGGGCATCGACCGCAGCGGGGTGCTGGGGCGATCCCTCGCGGTGCTGCTGCTCGCGCTGGACGACGACGCGCACGACGACCGGGTCCTCGCCCAGGTGGCGGACCGGCTGCGGGCCGCGCTGCGCGCCAGCGACCTGCTGGCGCGGTCGGAGGAGGCGGAGTTCGGCGCGGTGCTCGGCGACCTCGACGCGCTCGACGTCGAGCGGGTGGCGTTCCGGGTGGCCGGTGACCTGCTCGCCGCGCTGCAGCGTCCGGTCACCGTCGACGGCCGCGCCGTCCCCGTGACCGCCCGGGTCGGCATCGCCGTCTTCCCGCGGCACGGCTGGACCGGCACCGAGCTGCTGGGCGCTGCCGACGTGGCCCTGCACTCCGCCCGGGCGAGCTCCCGGCGGGCCGTCCTCAGCTCGGGGTAGCCCAGCCCCGTGCATGACCAACGCCGGGCTCCCGCACGTCTCGTGGTACGGAGAGGTGCGGGGACCCGGCGTTGATCAGCGAACGGCTACGCCGTGAACCTCTGGGCCAGCGCGGCGATCTCGTCCGTCGTGGACTGCGGGACGATGGCGCCCTCGGGGTTGTTGATCTCGTCCAGGTGGGCCTGGATGTCCTCGGCGGTCGGGGTCACGCCGGGACCGGCGTACCAGCCCTGAGCGAGCGTCCAGCTGACCGCGGCGTAGCGGCCGCCGGCAGCCGAGAACTGGCCGTGCGTCGTCGTGCAGGCCTCGCTGGCGAGGTAGACGACCATCGGCGTCACCAGCTCGGGCGCCAGGTAGTTGGCGAAGTCGCCGAGCAGCTCCTCGGTCATCCGGGTCTTGGCGACCGGCATGATCACGTTGGAGAGGATGCCGGCGCGGGCGCCCTCGACCGACAGCGTGTTGGAGAGGCCGACCAGGCCCATCTTGGCGGCGGCGTAGTTGGTCTGGCCGAAGTTGCCGAAGGTCGCGTTCGAGGCGGTGTGGACGAAGCGGCCGTAGCCGTTCTCCTTCATGATCGCGAACGCCGGCTGGCTGACGTAGAAGGCGGCCTTGAGGTGGACGTCGATGATGGCGTCGAGGTCCTCCCAGGTGAGCTTGAGGAAGCTCTTGTCGCGCAGGAAGCCGGCGTTGTTGATGACGATGTCGACCTTGCCGAAGCTGTCGACGGCGGTCTTCAC
>SCTD01000259.1 GCA_004299215.1 Frankiales bacterium
CCACACCACGCGGTTGGTGTCGCCCAGCAGCCCGACCGCGAGGGCGGCGTTGCCGCGGTTGTCGAGCCGGTCGTTGGTGAGCGGTGTGCCGTCGCCGAGCAGCACGACGCCCTCGGCCGGGACCGCCAGCAGGGTGGCGCGCCCGGAGGTCGAGTAGCAGCCGACCGCCTCGACGCCGTCGGCGACGTAGGTCGTCCCGCCCAGGTCGGCGTCGCCGGCGAGCCGCGCGACGGGCAGCTCGCAGGCCGGCTGCCGCTGCTCGACGTCCACCGGGGACCCGGCATCCACCGGCAGCTCCAGCAGGTCGAGCACCGGCTGCCCTGCGCCGACCAGGACCAGCCGCGCGGCCAGCCCCTCGAGCACCTCCAGCTCGGTCGGGGCGAGCGCCTGCGGGAACGGCACGACGACGGTGACGTCGGTGCGGTCCGCTGCCACCACCTCGTCGACGGTCTCGACGCGGTCGACCGGCACGTCGGCGTCGCGCAGCAGCTCGGCCAGCGCCCGGGAGCCACCGGGTGTGAACGACTCCGGGTCGAGCCGGCCGCCCCGCCCGCTCGCCGACAGCACGGTCAGCACGACCGCCACCAGGGCCAGCCCGGCGCCGACGAGCACCGGTCCGCGCGCGCTCCGGGTGACGGTGCGGACCGTCGGACCGCTTGCCGTCGGTCGTTCCATGACCGCCGTCATGAGACGACCAGCCGGCTGCGGCCGACCCGCTCGTCCACCTCGACGAGCAGGGCGTACGACGACGCGTCGGCCGTGCGCCCGCCGTACCAGACCTCGTCGAAGGCGACGGCAGCCCGGCGCAGGTCGGTCGCCACCGCGGGCACCGCAGCGCCGGCGTCACGGGCGATCTCGCCTGCCGTGCGTCCCGGACGGGGGTCGAGCACGCCGCGTGCCTCGAGGTCGCGCACGACGGCGCGGAGCCGCTCGCGGACCGCGTCGGCGAAGCGCCCCTCGGCCGCGGCCCGGTCGGCGAGCTCGCGGTGCTGCGCGGCCGACAGCTCGGCCGACCCGGCGAACAGCGGTGCCCGCGCCCCGCTGCGGCCCGCCGGCCGGACCCGCGCGAGCACCACCGCGACGAGCAGGACCAGCAGCCCGAGGAGCAGCAGCAGCCCGAGCCGCCCACCGGGGACCGCCGCGGCTGCCCCGTCGAGCAGCTCACCGAGCTCGCGCACCAGCCGCCCGGCCAGCCGGACCAGCAGCGGCGGCTGCGCGTCCGCGTACTCCCGGCGCGAGAGCTCGGCGCGCGCGGCGTCCCGGGCCGAGTCCCTGGTGAGGTCGGACAGCCCCGTCACGCGCTGGGGTTCGCCGCCGCCGCGGTGAGCGCGACGTCGAGGCCCTCGGCCCGCATCCGGCGGTCCACGTAGAGCAGCGCCCGCACGCCCGCGGTGAAGGGGTCGACCAGGGTGGCGGCGACGATCCCGCCGAGGGAGGACAGCACCAGGGTGCGCACCGACAGCGTGTCACCGCCGCCGGTGAGCTCGCCCACGGAGCCGTACCCCAGCAGCTCGAACGGCACCTGGATGACCAGGCTGACGAACATCGCGACGACCAGGGTGAGCAGCGAGATCCCGAAGACGCGCCACCAGTCCCCCTTCACGAGCAGCCACGAGCGGCGCAGGCTGTCGCGAATGCCGATCTTCTCGAGCACCAGGGCGCACGGCGCCAGCGACAGCCGGAAGTAGAGGTAGACGGCGCCGGCCAGCCCGGCCAGCAGCAGCGGCACGCCGATCAGCGCGGCGGGGGCGCCACCCACCGCGATGAGCAGCACCCCGAGGAACACGCCGGCGAAGGCCAGCCCGCCGGCGAGCAGCGCCAGCAGGGCTGCGACGCCCACCAGCCTGGGCAGGGCGGGCCGGACCTGGGCCCAGGCCCCGGCCAGGTCGAGCGGCTGGCCGAGCACGGCCTTGCCGACGACGGCGGTGAGGATCCCGGTCAGCACGGCTGTCGACAGCAGCGTCAGACCCGCGGTGAGCAGCCCGCCCACGACGGCGCCGCCGAGCGCCTCCTCCAGCGCCTCGGTGCTGCCGCTCTCCAGCCCGGCGGTGGTGTCGGCGTCGACGAGCGGCCGGAAGGCGGTGAGCAGCAGGACGACGTTGGCCAGCGTGGCGACGACCGCCACTGCCGCCGACATCCCGAGCGTGGGCCGCGGGTACCGGCGCAGCACGCCGACCGCCCCGTCGAGCAGCTCCCCGAGGCCGAGCGGTCGCAGCGGCACGACGCCCGGCTTGGGCTCCGGCCGGTAGCCGTAGGTCGAGTAGCCCGCGGGCTGCTCGGCGTACGCCGGTCCCTGCGCGTGCGCGGGCGCCGTCGGTGGTGCGGCCGGCGGGGGGCTGGGCGGCCCCCAGCCCTCGGGTGCGGTCCAGCCGCCCGGGTCGGTCATGGGGTCATGCTGGCACGCCTGGGCGCGTTCGACCCCCTGCGTCCCCCCGGGGTGCCACCATGGGACGCATGCGGACGACAGGTGCGGCGTGAGGGGCCGGGTGCTCGTCGTCGACGACGACCCGGCGCTCGCCGAGATGCTGGGCATCGTGCTGCGGGGCGAGGGGCTGGACCCCGCGTTCGTCGCCGACGGCGACGCGGCCCTCGGGGCGTTCCGGCGGGAGAAGCCCGACCTCGTGCTGCTCGACCTGATGCTGCCGGGCACCGACGGCATCGAGGTCTGCCGGCAGATCCGCGCGGAGAGCGGCGTGCCGATCGTCATGCTCACCGCGCGCAGCGACACCCTCGACGTGGTGCTCGGGCTGGAGAGCGGCGCCGACGACTACGTCGTCAAGCCGTTCAAGCCCAAGGAGCTGGTGGCCCGGCTCCGCGCCAGGCTCCGGCAGCGCGACGACGAGACGCCGGAGACGCTCACCATCGGGGCGGGCGACGACCTCGTGACGATCGACGTGCCGGGGCACAAGGTCGTGCGCGGCGGAGAGCAGGTCCAGCTCACCCCGCTGGAGTTCGACCTGCTGGTGGCGCTGGCGCGCAAGCCGAACACCGTCTTCACCCGCGAGGTGCTGCTCGAGCAGGTGTGGCACTACCGGCACGCCGCCGACACCCGGCTGGTCAACGTGCACGTCCAGCGCCTGCGCGCCAAGGTCGAGCGCGACCCGGAGCGCCCGCAGGTGGTCGTCACGGTGCGGGGGGTCGGCTACAAGGCGGGGCCGGCCTGACCACCCGCCCCGAGGCGGTCTCGCTCGACCCGGCCTGGCGCCGGGCGCTGGAGAGCGTCGCGGAGCGGGCGCGCGGCGCGGCCGATCTGGTCGCGCAGCGCTGGCGCCGCTCGCTGCAGACCCGCGTCGTCGTCACCACGCTGCTGGTCTCCAGCGTCGTGGTCGCGCTCTTCGCCTCGCTGCTGCTCGAGTCCGTCGGCCGCGGGCTGGTCCAGGCCAAGACGCGGGCGGCACTGGCCGAGGCGCGCTCGGGAGCGCTGCTGTTCGAGGCCCGGCTCGCGACCGAGGAGGACGCGACCGCGGAGGTCCAGGCCGCCGTGCTCAAGGAGCTGGTGAGCGACCTGTCGGCCCGCGGCGCGCAGGGAGCGGTCGTCGCCCCCGTGGGGCGCAACAACACCCTGCAGTTCGGTGCCGAGCTGCGCGACGTCCCGACCGCGCTGCGGGAGCGGCTCGCCGAGCTCCCCGGCACCGTCTACGCCTTCACCGACCTGCCGATCGGCCAGGGGCGCGAGCCGGGCATGGTCGTCGGCTCCTCGCTGACGGTGCCGGCGCTGGGGGAGTACCAGCTCTTCCAGCTCTTCCCGCTCACCGCCGAGCAGGACACCCTCGAGCTCGTCACCCGCACCGTCGCGGCCGCGGGCCTGCTGCTCGTCGGCCTGCTCGGGCTGATCACCGGCCTGGTCACGCGACAGGTCGTGGCGCCTGTCCGCGCGGCCGCCTCGACCGCCGAGCGGCTGGCCGCCGGACGGCTCGACGAGCGGCTGCGGGTGCGCGGCGAGGACGAGATCGCCCGGCTGGGAAGCACCTTCAACTCGATGGCCGAGGCGCTGCAGAGCCAGATCCAGCAGCTGGAGGACCTCTCGCGCGTGCAGCGCCGGTTCGTCTCCGACGTCTCGCACGAGCTGCGCACGCCGCTCACCACGGTGCGGATGGCGGCCGACGTGCTCTACGACGACCGGGCCGAGTTCCCGCCCGGCACCGCGCGCGCCGCCGAGCTCCTGCAGGCCGAGCTCGACCGCTTCGAGTCGCTGCTCGTCGACCTGCTCGAGATCAGCCGGCACGACGCCGGCGCCGCGGAGCTCGACGCCTCCGCCGTGGACCTCGTGCCGCTGCTGGGCCGTGTCGTCGCCGCTGCCGAGCCGCTCGCCGAGCGCAAGGGGAGCCGCCTGGACCTCGACGTGCCGCCCGCACCGGTGGTGGCCGAGGTCGAGCCGCTGCGCGTGGAGCGGGTGCTGCGCAACCTCGTCGTCAACGCGGTCGAGCACAGCGAGGGCCGGCCCGTCGACATCCGGCTCTCGGCGACGGTCGAAGCGGTGGAGGTGACGGTCCGCGACCGCGGGGTCGGGCTCCAGCCGGGACAGGCAGGGATGGTCTTCACCCGGTTCTGGCGCGGCGACCCGTCGCGGGCCCGCACGACCGGCGGCACCGGTCTCGGGCTGGCGATCGCGCTCGAGGACGTGCGGCTGCACGGCGGCTGGCTGCAGGCTGCGGGTGCGCCCGGCGAGGGCGCGGTCTTCCGGATGACCCTGCCGAGGCGGGCCGGCCGCACCATCCCGAACACGCCCCTCGAGGCACCGCGGAGCAGGACGTGAGGCGCGCCCCCGTGCTGACGCTGCTGGCCCTGCTGCTGACCGGGTGCGGGCTGCCGGTCCCCGACGGGGTGCAGTCCGCGGGCGAGGTCCAGCCGCAGCGCGCCGAGCCGGCACCGGTCGAGGTGCTGCCCCCCGGACCGCCGGCCGGGGCGTCCCCGGCACAGATCGTGGCCGGCTTCCTCAACGCGCAGAGCTCACCGGACGACGACCACGCGGTCGCCCGGCAGTTCCTCGCTCCGGACACCGAGTGGGACGACGAGGCCGGCGCCGTCGTCTACGAGCTCGGCTCGCTGCGCTTCGTCCAGGACCCTGCCGACCCCACGAGCTTCGCGGTCCGCGTGCAGGCCACGGGACGGATCGCGGCCGACGGCGCCTTCTCGCTGATCGACAGGACCGAGACCGCGCCGTACTCCGTGGCTCGCCAGCCGGACGGCGAGTTCCGGCTGGTGGAGGTGCCGCCCGGGCTGCTGCTGACCCGAGGCGACCGCGACCGCTCCTTCACGCCGTACGAGGTCTACTTCCTGGGCCGCGCCGCGGACGGCAGCGCCACCGCCCGGCTCGTGCCGGACCGGGTGTTCCTCCCCGACACCGCCGAGCCGGTCCAGGCGTTGGTCGACTCCCTGCTCGACGGCGCCACCGACGCCCTGCTCGGCGCCGTGCAGAGCGCCGCGCCGACCGGGACCACCGCGACCGCTGCCGTCACCGACGGGATCGCCACCGTGCAGCTGTCCGAGGGCGTGCTCGAGCTGGACACCCGCGACCGGCAGCGGCTGGCCGCCCAGCTCGTCTGGACCGTCACCCAGGTCCCGGGCGTCACGGGCGTGCGACTGGCCGCAGCGGGTCAGTCGCTCCCGGTGCCCGGCGCCGAGGAGGTGCAGGACCGGCGCAGCTGGTCCGAGTACGACCCGGTCGCGGTCGCGGGTGACC
>SCTD01000260.1 GCA_004299215.1 Frankiales bacterium
CTCCCGGATCGGGTGGCGCGAGCGAGCTACTCGGCGCCCTCGCCGAGGTAGGTCTTGCGGAGCTCGCCGGACTTCTCGAGCTCCTCGCCGCGACCGTCGAAGGTCAGCGCGCCCTTCTCCATGATGAGCGCCTGGTCGGCGTAGGGCAGCACGCCGACGTTCTGCTCGACGATGATCACGGTGGTGCCGTCGTCGTTGATCTGCGACACGACCTGGAAGACCGTCTGCGCGAGCTTCGGCGACAGGCCGAGCGACGCCTCGTCGATCATCAGCAGCCGCGGCTTGCTCATGATGGCCCGGCCGATGGCGAGCATCTGCTGCTCACCACCGGACAGCGTGCCGGCGAGCTGGTCCTTGCGCTCGTCGAGGCGAGGGAAGTACGAGAAGACCTGCTCCACGGTCTCGGCGACCCCCTTGGCGTCCTTGCGGACCCAGGCCCCGAGCTCGAGGTTCTTCATGACGGTCAGCCCCGGCCAGACCCGGCGGCCCTCGGGCGACAGCGCGATGCCCGCCCGGACGATGCCGGGGGCGTCCTTGCCGGAGATCTTCTTGCCGTCGAAGCGGACCTCGCCGCTCCAGGTCGGCAGGACACCTGCCAGGCAGTTGACGGTCGTGGTCTTGCCGGCGCCGTTCAGGCCGAAGATGACGGCCGTCTGGCCTTCCTCGACGTTGAACGAGATCCCTTGCAGGACAGGCAGTGCGCCGTAGCCCGTGCGCAGCTCCTCCACCTCGAGCAGGCTCACTGGTCGTCCCCCTCGGTCGTCTCGGGCGCGGCGGCCTTCTTCCGGGTCGACGTGGCTCGCTTCTTGGGCCGCAGCCGCTCGGCCTCGCCCTCGTCGGTCGCGGCGCGGGCCGCGGCAGTCCGACGGCGTCGCGTCGGTGGCGCCGGCTCGTGGTCCACCTCGGGTGCGGGCGCGTCGGGGTCGTCGTGGTGACGAGCCGCCTGCTCGGTGAGGGCGTCCAGCTCGGCGTCCTCGGCGGTCTCGGTCGTGGCCTCGAGGGCCTCCGGCGCCTCGCCACCGAGGTAGGCCGCGACGACCTCCGGGTGGGTCTGGATGACGCTCGGCTTGCCCTCGGCCAGCAGGCGACCGAAGTTCAGGACGTAGACGTGGTCGCAGACGCGGAGCACGAGCGGCACGTGGTGCTCGATGACGAGCATCGTGAGCGCGAACTCCTTGCGCAGCGTGAGCAGCCGGTCGCCGAGCTCGTCGGACTCCTCCGGGCCCATGCCGGAGGTCGGCTCGTCGAGCAGCAGGATGTCCGGGTCCGTCGCGAGCGCGCAGCCGAGCTCGAGCAGCTTGAGCGTGCCGTAGGACTGCCCGCCGACCTTCTTGTCGCGGATCGACTGCAGGCCGAGCAGGTCCAGGATGGCGTCGGCCTTGGCGGTGAGCTCCCGCTCCCGCTTGGAGGTCAGGCTCGTGCCGACCAGGCCGGACAGCACGTCGTAGCCCGCCTTGGCGTGCTGTGCCGTCTTGAGGTTCTCGATCGCCGTGGCGCTCTTGACCATCCCGACGTTCTGGAACGTCCGCCCGAAGCCCATGGCCGCCTTCACGTGCGGCGGCGCCTTCGTGACGTCCTGCCCCCGGTAGCGCACCGACCCGGTGTTGGGCTGGTAGAAGCCGGTGATGCAGTTGAACGCCGTGGTCTTCCCGGCGCCGTTCGGGCCGATCAGGCCGACGATCTCGTACTCGTTGACCTCGAGGTTGACGTCTTGCAGCGCCTGCAGCCCGCCGAAGCGGATCGACAGGTCGCTGACCTCAAGCACGGACACTGGAGCCCTCCACAGCGCCGGGGCCGTCGTCCTGCGGGTGCAGGAGAGCGTGCACGTCGAAGGGCTTGCCCCACGTCCAGTCGAAGAAGGCACGGAGCTGCTGCCCGAGACCGCCCGGGAACTGGACGATGGTCAGCAGCAGCCCGAGGGCGCCGAGGAAGCCCACGGCGTACTGCGTGAGGTTCGCCTCGGCGCTGGTGCTGCCGAACGACAGCAGGCCGACGAGGAACTGCTGGACCTCGTGCATCCAGGTCTCCTCGAGGATGAACGAGAGCGAGGCGAACAGCGAGGCGCCGAGGATGACACCGATCCGGGACCCGAGACCGCCGACCACCGTCATCAGCACGAAGGTGAGCGCCAGGTTGAACCCGAGCCCGGAGGCGGTCACCAGGCCGATCCGGTAGGCGAGCAGCGCTCCGGCCACGCCGGCGAGCGTGCCGGAGATGACGAACGCGATGAGCTTGAAGGCGGTGACGTTGATGCCGAAGGCCTCCGCCACGCGCTCGTTCTCCTTCAGCGCCAGCAGCGCCCGCCCGGTCTTCGTCTTCAGCAGCCGGTAGTCGATGTAGACCGCGACGACGAGGAAGGCCAGGCAGAAGTAGAAGAAGTTGGAGTCGGCGATCAGCCACTCCGGCCGGTCCGCCGGCTGACCGGCCCCGGCGTTGGTGAGCCACTCGACCTCGAAGAGCGACTCCTCGAGCGTGAGCGCGAAGACCAGCGTGATCAGCGCCAGGTAGAGGCCGGTGATGCGCAGGGCCACCAGCCCCATCACCAGGGCGAAGAGCGCTCCGACCACGCCGGCGATGACGAAGGTCAGGGCGAAAGGCACCTCGCGCACGGTCAGCGAGTAGGCCGCCGCGAAGGCTCCGATGCCGAAGAAGCCGTTGTGCCCCAGCGAGAGCTGGCCGGTGTGGCCGATGAGGATGTTGAGCGAGATGCCGACGATCGCGTAGATGCACGCGTCGGCGGCGATGGCCGCAGCGCCGCCCTCGTCCTGCGGGATGCGCCAGAGGAAGATGTAGGCGACCACCGCGAGGACCAGGATCCTCGGGAGCCAGCGGATCGGTCCGAAGTCCCTCCCCTGCTTGTGCGCAGGCGCCGGCTCGGCGGGCGTGGTCGCCCGCGCGTCGACCGCGGTCATCATGTCTCCTTGCCGAGCAGGCCGGCCGGGCGGACGAGCAGCACGACGAGCAGGGCGACGAACAGCACCACCTTGCCCGACCCGGGGAGCACGTCCTTCGGGATGTTGGTCTGGGCGAACGACTCGATCATGCCCACGACCACCCCGCCGACGAAAGCTCCCGGCAGTGCGGTGACCCCTCCGAGCACCGCGGCGGTGAAGGCCGGCACCAGGGCGATGAAGGTCAGGCTGCCCGGGAAGACCACGCCGACCGTGCCCGAGAGCAGGATGCCGGCGATCGCACCGAGCAGGCCGGCGATGCCCCAGGTCAGCGCCGAGGTGCGCTCGACGCTGATCCCGACCAGTCGGGTCGCGGTCGGCTCCTGCGACACGGCGATGATCGCGGTTCCGGTCCGGGTGCGGCTGAAGAACAGCGCGCTCGCGACGGCGAGGACGGCCAGCACGACCACGACCAGAGCACCGGTGTCGGTGACCCGCAGTGAGGACGTGGTGAGGAAGTCGCCCTCGAGGATCCGCACGGCGGAGCGCGGCTCCGGCCCGGACAGGAAGCCGCCGAGCGCGACCAGCAGGAGCAGGACGCCGGCGGTCGCGACCACGACCGTGACCTTGGCCGCGGAGAACAGGGGGCGTACGACCACGCGCTCGATCAGCAACCCGAGACCGAGGCCGGTGAGCAGCCCGACGAGCAGGGCCAGGGGCACCGGCAGGTCCGGGAACGGGCCGACCCCCTGGTCGGCGAAGGCAGCCGTCATCGCCGAGAAGGTGCCGATCTCGGCCTGGGAGAAGTTGAAGATCTTCCCGCTCTTGTAGAGCAGCACCAGCCCGAGGCCGAGCAGGCCGTACACCGAGCCCTGGATCAGGCCGGAGACGACGGGCACGACGACCTCGAGGGCCATCGGGTCCATCTGCAGAGGGGGGGCTGGGGGCAGGCCCGTGCTCACTTCTTGTACGTCGCGACGGTCTTGATGACGCCGTTCGTCCCGCTGCACGTGATCTGGTTCAAGAACGCACCAGTGCCACCGAAGCGCGTCTTGCCGCCGAAGACCGAGGGCTGCAGCACGCCACCGGGCGTGCCCGCGGCCGCGAGGGAGGAGATGAAGCTCTCCCGGTTGACCGGGCCCTTGATCAGGTTGAAGGCCTGCTCGAGCTGCTGCATGCCGCCCCAGATGCCGGCCTCGATGTCGTCGGTGAAGGTCGGCGCGCCCTTGGCCGCCGCCTGGGCCGTCGCCTTGTCCGGGCTCGGGTGCAGGTAGAAGCCCTTGAAGCCACCGGCGCCACCTCGGCAGGCCAGGTCAGCGACCGACTGGATGCCGAAGGAGGGGCCGGGGCCGGTGTAGGTCGCGGTCGGGTACTGGTTGACGCACTGGCCGAAGAACAGCGGCTGGCCGAGGAAGTAGACCGTCTCGTAGCCACCCGAGCGCAGCTGGTTGCCGACCGTCAGGCAGTCGCGCGGCGCCTTCTCCGTCAGGATGATGTCGTTGTCCGGGTTGAACTTCCCGGAGCGGCCCAGGGCGCCGTTCTTGACCAGCTCGGCGGCGATGCTGTCGCGCGCGTCGGCGAAGTTGGGCGTGCCGGTGATGACGACGGCCCACTTCTTGTTCAGGTAGCCCTTCTCCTTGGCCGCACGGATGACCAGCGGGCTCTGCTGCTTGTAGGTCAGCGAGCCGGCGAAGTAGTTGGGCAGGTTGCCCAGACCCGACTCCGTGACGCCGGAGGACACGTAGGGGACGTTGGCCCGGCGCAGGACCTGGCTCTGGGCGCAGGCCTGGATCTGGTCGGTGCCGGCGCCGCCGAAGATGGCGAAGGCGCTCTTGGCGGCCGAGTTGCACGCGCGCAGCGCGTCCTGGGCGTTGTACTTGTCGTCGACCGCGACGACCTTGACCTTCCACTCGCCCCAGAGCAGCCGCGGTCCGTTGTTCGGACCGCTCTGCTCCCAGTACTTCGGACCGCCGGTGCGGAAGCTCTCCTGCGGCACGCCGGCGCCGGTGAGCGGGCCGTGAACGACCACGGTGATGGTCTTGCTGGCGAAGTCGATGCCGGTGGTGTTGCCCTGCCCCTTGACCGGCATCGTCGGGCCGCTCGCGGTGCCGCCACCGGTCGTGCCGGTCCCGCCGCCGGTGGTGCCCGAGCCGGTGGTGCCGGACCCGCTCGTTCCCGAGCCGGTGCTGCCGGAGCCGGACGTGCCGGAGCCGGTCGTACCGGTCCCCCCGCCCGCGGTCCCGGCGTCCGTCGTGCCGCCGCCGGCGGCACCCGGATCGGTCGTGAAGGAGTCGACGGTGCCGTCGCCGTCGGTGTCGACGGCGACCTGGCCGCCACCCGCACCACCGGCCAGGCCGGGGTTCTGCGCGAGCGCGTCCTTCACCTCCGGCTTCAGGCCGCAGGCCGACGTGAGGACTGCCGACGCGAGGACCGCGACGGCCAGACCGCGTGAGCGGGACGGGTTCATGGTGGGGGTGCTCCTGGTCCTGTTCTGGGTGGGGGCGGGACGGGAGGACTAGAGGGCGACGGGACGAGCCAGACGCGGGCCACGAGCTGCTGCCGAGCCCTGCCGCCCCTGCAGGGCCTTGCTGAGGCGGGACTGGCTGGTCGTGGCGCCCGCGGGGGTGACGCGCGTGTCGCCCAGGATGAGCGACAGGAGGGCACCGATGCCCACGAGGGCCAGCAGCCCGACCCAGAAGCTGGTCGACGGGGTGAGCGGCGCCTCGGTCATGGCGCTGACGTTCTGGATGGGCGCCGCGACGGCGGGCTCGGGCGCGGCCTGAGCCTGCGGGGCCGGCTCGGGCAGCGCGGTGTCGACCACCGGGGCGTCGACCGTGCCGAAGCCCCCGGTCTCGAAGGTCGGCAGCGAGCCGCCCGTGTCGAAGCCGCCGGCCAGCGGCGCCTCGCCGGTGCCGGTGTCGACCGGGAGCTCCTCGAGCGGGGCCAGCGCGGTGAAGGTCAGGTCGAGCTTCGCCTCGGCGAACGGCGCGAAGACGACCTGGAAGGGCTGGGTGACGCCCTCGCCGACGGTGAGCGCGACCCCGTCGTTGGCCGTCAGCCACGTGGCGGCGAGCCCCGTGATGTCGAAGACGTACGCCTTGCCGTCCTCGGACAGCGTCGCCGGCTCGGAGGAGAACTGGTCGCACAGGCGCTCCGGGGCCAGCGTCATGCTGGTGCCGTCCTCGCCGAAGAACCCGCTGTCGCCGGCCGCGCAGGCACGCACCAGCTCAGGCGCAGCGTTGAGAGCCACGTTGTCCGGCGGGCTGTTCGGCACGATCGGCACCGTCAGGACAGCCTTGTCGACGGTCGCGTCGAGCGGCACCGCGGCGAGGTCGAAGCCGAGGAAGCTGACCTTGTCCTCCTGGCCACCGCCCTGGGACGCCACGGCGAGGTTGCCCGGGGCGACGCCGTCGGCCCGGTCGCCCGTCACGTTGGGCGGCGCGGCGGGCGCTGCGTCCGGCTTCGCGATGCCCGCGGAGTAGAAGTAGGCGCCGTTCGTCGCGTTCTCGGCAGCCTGCTCCGCGAAGGCGCTCGGAACCGCCCACAGCGGGACGGCGAGGGCGGCGGCGACGACCACTGAAGATGCCCGCAGGACCTTGCTCACGGCGTTCCTCCACGACCAGGACGACGGCGGTGTTACCGGCGCGTAAAACCTGACTTCGACGGTGTTGCCCGATCTCCTGCTCAGTTGGTGATCCCCGACAGAGATGCAGGTCACACGCTGTGCATTCATCCTGTCGTGTCGTGAGCTCGGTGTAAAACGCCGGGTCAGGCGGGCGGGTCCGCCAGCGTCCAGCCGCGCACCGGATCACCCGCCACCTGCGGGGTCTGCCGACCGTACGGCTTCTGCCCCAGCGTGATCGCCTGGGCGTAGTAGGTGGAGTAGCGCAGCGCCTCGCCGATGGTCGTACGACCGTCCCCGTCCGCGTCCGCCTGACCCTGCTTCAGCGACAGGTCGAAGACCAGGCCGGTCCAGACCGACATGCCCCAGGGCGGGTACTCGTAGGACTTCTCGACCGCCTTCGAGCTGCCGCTGAACAGCACCCGGTCGCTCGGCAGGCCGTCCATGAAGGAGGCGCCCTCGCAACCGGCGATGTCGACCCAGAGCTTGCCGCCGACGCGGTTGAGCATCCGGGTGACCTCGGTGTCGCGGACGAAGTCGCGGTCGACCGGCCAGAGCGAGTCGTTCACGCCGCCGTGCTGCTTCACGTGGCCGGAGTAGTGGAAGAGGCTGAAGGTCCCTGGTCGGCCCTTGGCGGCCAGCCAGGCCATGCCGTCGCGGATCGCCCGGCCGGTGACCTGGCCGTCGGTGATCAGCCGGATGTTGGCGGCCTGCCAGCCGCTGGCCAGCAGCATCGAGCGGATGTGCTCGACGTCCTTGCGGCTGCCGATGGTGTCGACGGTCGGCCGGCGGTAGTCCTGGACGCCCACGAGGAACGCGTAGCGGTCGGCCGGGGCGGCGGTGCGCTCGGGCCGCGGGTCGAACTGCGGGCCGGGCGGCGGGCCGAGGATGGCCTCGACGTCGAGGTCGGGGCTCGCGGCGTTCCTGGCGGGGGCCTTCGGCTTCGGCGACGGGCTCGGGGAGGGCAGCACCAGCTGCTCGCGGACCGGCTCGGTGAAGGCGGGGGTCGCGACCTCGGCCTCGGCGGCGGGCTCCTCGATGGCCTGCGTGGCGCCGACCGCGACCAGCAGGACCAGGCCGAGCGACCAGGCGGTGACCTCGACGAGCCAGCGGGGGGTGCGGCGACGGGTCACGTGATCAGCGTCGGCAACCGGACGTCCGGGGTCAAGCGGGGCACCCATGCCGGGTCCAACGCGGCTCTGCTCAGGGAGTGACGGCGAGCGCCCGGTCGAGGTCGGCCAGGAGGTCGTCGGCGGTCTCGATGCCGACGGACAGCCGCACCAGGTCGGAGGGGACCTCGAGCTGCGAGCCGGCGACGCTGGCGTGCGTCATCCGCCCGGGGTGCTCGATCAGCGACTCGACGCCGCCGAGCGACTCGCCGAGGGTGAAGACCCTGGTCGCCTTGCACACCGCGAGCGCCGCGGCCTCCCCGCCGGCCAGCCGGAAGCTCACCATCCCCCCGAAGCCGCTCATCTGCTTGGCGGCGACCTCGTGCCCGGGGTGGTCGGGCAGCCCGGGGTAGAGCACCTGGGCGACCCCGGAGTGCCCGAGCAGCAGGTCCACCACCCGCGCAGCGTTGGCGCAGTGCCGGTCCATCCGTACGCCCAGGGTCTTGGCGCCGCGCATCACCAGCCAGGAGTCGAAGGCGCCGGGCACGCCGCCCATGGCGTTCTGGTGGTAGGCCAGCTCCTCCCCCAGCGCGACGTCGCCGGTGACGAGCGCGCCGCCGACGACGTCGCTGTGGCCGCCGAGGTACTTCGTCGTCGAGTGCACGACGACGTCGGCGCCGAGCGCCAGCGGCTGCTGGAGGTAGGGCGAGGCGAAGGTGTTGTCGACGACCAGCCGGGCTCCGCCCTCGTGGGCAATGGCCGCCAGGCCGGCGATGTCGGCGATGCCGAGCAG
This sequence comes from Frankiales bacterium, assembly GCA_004299215.1. Taxonomy (GTDB): domain Bacteria; phylum Actinomycetota; class Actinomycetes; order Mycobacteriales; family SCTD01; genus SCTD01. The sequence continues at coordinate 8,416 of SCTD01000260.1, forward strand.
CGGGTTGGTCGGCGTCTCGCACCAGATCAGGGACGTCTCCGGTCGCATCGCCGCCCGGACGGCGTCCCGGTCGCTCAGCGCCACGGGCGTGTGGGCGACCCCCCAGCGCTCGAGCACCTTGGCGAACAGCCGGTAGGTGCCGCCGTAGGCGTCGTCCGGGATGACCACGTGCCCGCCGGGACCGGTGACCGTACGGAGCAGGCAGTCCTCGGCCGCCAGCCCGGACGCGAACGCCAGTCCGGTGCGCCCGCCCTCGAGCGCGGCCAGGCAGGTCTCCAGCGCGGTCCGGGTCGGGTTCCCGCTGCGGGAGTACTCGTACCCCTTGTGCTCCCCGACCTCCGACTGGACGTAGGTGGAGGTCTGGTAGATGGGCACCACGACGGCGCCGGTCGTGGGGTCCGGGTCCTGCCCGGCGTGGATCGCCAGCGTCTCGAAGCCGTAGCCACCCTCGGCCCAGGGGTCGTTGCTCATGCCAGCGACCGTACGCCCGCCGCAGGCCGGCGGCTCAGCTGGACAGGAAGGCGAGCACGTCCTGGCGGGTGAGCACGCCGGTGGGGCGGCCGTCGGCGACGACGACGGCGGCGTCGGCCTTCTCCAGCGCCACCATCGCGGCGGTGACCGGCTCGCCGGCGCCGACCATCGGCAGCGGCGGCGCCATGTGGTCGGCCAGCCGGTCGGCGAGCTGGGCCCGGCCGGTGAACAGCGCGTCGAGCAGGTCGCGGTCGTGGACGGCCCCCACGATCTCGGCGGTCATCACCGGCGGCTCGGCCCGGACGACCGGCATCTGCGAGACGCCGTACTCCCGCAGGATGTCGATCGCCTCGCGGACCGTCTCGGTCGGGTGGGTGTGCACGAAGGACGGGAGCGGCCCGTCGGACCGCTTGCGCGCCATGACGTCGCCGACGGTGGTGGTGCCGCTGTCGGCGTGCAGGAAGCCGTAGTCGGCCATCCAGTCGTCGTTGAAGATCTTGGACAGGTAGCCGCGGCCGCCGTCGGGCAGCAGGACGACCACGACGTCGTCCGGGCCCGCCCCCGCTGCCACCTCCAGCGCGGCCACGACGGCCATCCCGCACGAGCCGCCGACGAGCAGCCCCTCCTCGCGGGCCAGCCGCCGGGTCATCGCGAAGGAGTCGCGGTCGCTGACGGCGATGATCCCGTCGGGGACCGAGGCGTCGTACGTCGTCGGCCAGAAGTCCTCGCCGACGCCCTCGACGAGGTACGGCCGGCCGTCACCGCCGGAGTAGACCGAGCCCACCGGGTCGGCGCCGTAGACCTTGACCCGCCCGTCGCTGACCTCCTTGAGGTAGCGGCCGACCCCGCCGAGCGTGCCGCCGGTGCCGGCACCCGCCACGAAGTGGGTGACCCGGCCGCCGGTCGCCTCCCAGACCTCCGGGCCGGTGGTCTCGTAGTGGGCGCGGGGGTTGTTGGGGTTGGAGTACTGGTCGGGCTTCCAGGCGCCGGGGATCTCGCGGGCCAGCCGGTCGCTGACGGAGTAGTAGGAGCGCGGGTCCTCCGGGTCGACGGCGGTCGGGCAGACCTCGACCCGCGCGCCGTAGGCCCGCAGCACGTCGATCTTGTCCTTGGCGACCTTGTCCGGGCAGACGAAGACGCAGGTGTAGCCCTTCTTCTGGGCCACCAGCGCGAGCCCGACGCCGGTGTTGCCGCTCGTCGGCTCCACGATCACGCCGCCGGGCTGCAGGGCGCCGGTGCGCTCGGCGTCCTCGACCATCGCCAGCGCGATCCGGTCCTTCACCGAGCCGCCGGGGTTGAAGTACTCGACCTTGGCCAGCACTGTGGCGGACAACCCCTCCGTGACGTTCCGGAGGCGGACCAGCGGGGTGCCGCCGACGAGGTCGAGGATGTTGTCGTAGACCTGCACGGGGTGCCTTCCGGGAGTCGGACGTCCTCCGTCGCAGCGTAGGGGCGCGGTACCGTCCGACAGCGGTTACCGACGAGTAGGGGAGGGCGGCATGGGCGCGGTACGCGTCGCCGACGGCGTCTGGCGCATCCCCACCGCTCCGGCCGACTTCATCAACAGCTTCCTCGTCGAGGGCGGCGACGGCAGCCTCACGCTCGTCGACGCGGGCACCCGGTTCGCGCCGAGGAGCCTGCTGGCCGCGCTGGACGGGCTCGGCCGCGCGCCGGGCGACGTCACCCACCTGCTGCTCACCCACGCCCACAACGACCACGCCGGCGGCGCGCGCCGCATGCAGGCGGCCACGGGCAGTCCCGTCTCGACGCACGAGCGCGAGGCGGTCTACGTCCGCGAGGGCCGGATGCCGACGTCCGACCCGTCCACGCTCGGCGGCCGGCTGATGGGCCGCATCCCCGGCCGGGCCAAGGGCTTCGCGCCGGTCCCGGTCGACAGCACCTTCCAGGACGGTGACGTCCTCCCCCTGGCCGGCGGGATCACGGTCGTGCACACCCCCGGCCACACTCCCGGGCACTGCTCGTTCCTGCACCCGTCCAGCGGCGTGCTGATCACCGGCGACGCGATCTTCAACGTGCGCCGGCTGCGCTACGCCTTCACGGGCAGCTGCACCGACGTCCGGCTCTCCCGCGAGTCGGCGGCCCGGCTGGGCGAGCTCGACTACGAGGTCGCCGGCTTCACCCACGGCCCCCATGTCTCGACGGGAGCCCGGGCGGCGGTGCGGGCCTTCCTGGCGGGGCGGCCCTCATGATCCCCAAGCCCGGCCGGCGGGCGCGGTACGTCGCGGTCAAGGCCGCGTACGGCGGCGGTGGCTTCGCCGGGGCGCTCGGCCTGACCTACGCCGTGCTCGCCACCGAGGCCAAGCTCGCCCGCAAGACCATCGGGGTGCCCTTCGAGCAGGCGCCGAGGGCAGCGGGGTCCTACGGCCGCGGTCGGCGCGGCGACAAGCCGGTGCACCTGGTCGTCATCGGCGACTCCTCCGCGGCCGGCCTCGGCTGCGAGCGGGCCGAGCAGACACCGGGGGCGCTGCTCGCCGGTGGCATCGCCCGTGACCTGCGCACCCGGGTCGACCTCGACGTGGTGGCCGTGACCGGGGCGCGCTCGGCCGACCTCGAGGTGCAGGTGGCCCGCGCGATGCGCCGTCCCGTCGACGTCGCAGTGATCGTCATCGGCGCCAACGACGTGACCCACCGGGTCCCGATCGCCTCGTCCGCGCGCGACCTGGCGCGAGCCGTCACCACCTTGCGCAAGGCCGGCGCGCAGGTGGTGGTCGGCACCTGTCCCGACCTCGGCACGGTCAAGCCGGTGATGCAGCCGCTGCGCACCGTCGCCGCGAAGTGGAGCCGGCGCCTCGCGGCGGCCCAGACGGTGGCGACCGTCGAGGCGGGCGGCGTGGCCGTCTCGCTGGGCGACCTGCTCGCCGCGGCCTTCCACGAGCACCCGCACCTGTGGAGCATCGACCGCTTCCACCCCTCCGCGGAGGGCTACCGCCGGATGGTCGACGCGCTGCTCCCCAGCGTGCTGGAGAGCCTGGGCGTGGAGATCGCGGTCAGCGTCCCGATCAGCGACAGCGTCCAGGACGTGCAGCTGGCCGCTCGGGTGGCCGCCCGGGAGCCGGGCGTCGAGGTCGACCCGCTGCCGGAGGCCGACGGGCAGAGCCGGCTGGCCCGGCTGCGCCGCCGGCTGCCGCTCGTGGGCCGCGGCGCGCCCGAGGGACCGACCGACCCGGCCGAGCTCGCGGCCGTCCTGGAGGGCGGGGAGACCGGCTAGAACGGCGTTCGGTTGCGGTCGTACGCTGGATCCAGACCCCTGACCTGCAACCGAGGAGCACCCCGTGTCCGAAGCCGTCATCGTCGCGACCGCCCGTACCCCGATCGGCCGCGCCTTCAAGGGCTCGCTCGTCAGCGCCCGCCCGGACGACCTGGCGGCGTTCGCGGTGCAGACCGCACTCGACAAGGTCCCGGGCCTCGACGTGCGCGAGATCGACGACCTGATGATGGGCTGCGGCCAGCCGGCGGGCGAGGCGGGCTTCAACGTCGGCCGCGCCGTGGCCGTCAAGCTCGGCTACGACAACCTGCCGGGCACCACCGTCAACCGCTACTGCTCCTCCTCGCTGCAGACCACTCGGATGGCCTTCCACGCGATCAGGACCGGCGAGGGCGACGCCTTCATCTCCGCCGGCGTCGAGGCCGTCTCCCGCTTCGGCAACGGCATGGCGGACATCGGCGACGCGCAGAACCCGTTCTTCGCCGAGGCCGTGGCGCGTACGGCCAAGCGCGCCGAGGGCGGCGTCGACTCCTGGACCGACCCGCGCGACGAGGGCTCGATCCCGGACGTCTACATCGCGATGGGCCAGACCGCCGAGAACGTCGCGCTCTGGAAGGACATCAGCCGCGAGGACATGGACGAGTTCGCGGCGCGCTCGCAGAACCTCGCCGAGAAGGCCATCGCCAACGGCTTCTGGGAGCGGGAGATCACGCCGTACACCCTCGAGGACGGCACCGTCGTCGACAAGGACGACTGCCCCCGGGCCGGCGTCACCGTCGAGGGCATGGCCGGTCTGAAGCCGGTCTTCCGCCCCGACGGCCGCGTCACGGCCGGCAACGCGTGCCCGCTCAACGACGGCGCCGCCGCCGTCATCGTGATGAGCGCCGACAAGGCCAAGGCGCTCGGCCTCACCCCGCTCGCCCGCATCGTGTCGACCGCCGTGACCGGCCTGTCCCCCGAGGTCATGGGGCACGGGCCGGCCGACGCCATCAAGCTCGCCCTGAAGCGGGCCGGCAAGGGCGTCGACGACATCGACCTCTACGAGATCAACGAGGCCTTCGCCTCCCAGGTGCTGTCGTCGCAGCGCGAGGTCGGCATCGACATGGAGCGGCTCAACGTCTCCGGTGGCGCCATCGCCGTCGGCCACCCGTTCGGCATGACCGGCGCCCGCATCACCGGCACGCTCATCAACAACCTGCAGACCTACGACAAGACGTTCGGCGTCGAGTCGATGTGCGTCGGCGGCGGCATGGGCATGGCGATGGTCATCGAGCGCCTCAGCTAGTCCGGCACTGCCGAACAAGCGGAATCCCCAGCACTGGAGTGCTGGGGAGTCCGCTTGTTCGGGAAGGTGCTAGCCGAGCAGGCCCCGGACGACCGCGCCCTCACCGGCGAACGCGCCGCCCTGGACCAGCGAGACGTTCATGCCGCCGTAGGTGTTGGCGTAGTCCAGCGCGCGGGACAGGTCGCTGACGCCGTTGCTGCCGGCGAGCGGGGCGATGGCCAGGGTGGAGAGCACGCCGAGCGCGCGGCCCTGGTCGTCGACGAACGGGCTGCCCGAGTCACCGGGGACGCCCGGGGTCACCGTGTAGACCGGGTGCGTCCAGCCGCCGCCGGTGGTGCCGAGGCTGGTGCCCTCCTTCGGCGACAGCTGCGAGATGCCGAAGCGCAGGCTGGAGTTGCCGTAGGAGTAGACGCTCTCGCCGAAGCCGACGCCGTCGGTGTTGATGCCCGTCGGGCCGCCGATCACCGGGATCTCGGGGCTGACGCGGCCGGCGTCGGCCGGGTCGAGCTTGATGAGCGCGAAGTCGTTGTACGCGCAGGCGTTCTGGTCGGTCTCGTTGCGGTCCTGCATGGTCAGCCAGGAGTTGTAGACCATGGTGCCGGGCTGCGTCGCGCCGTTGACCTCCACCGGGGTGCCGAGCGGCAGCGAGCCCGAGTCGCAGCCGTCGGTCTCGGTGCTGCCACCGGTACCGGAGCAGTGGGCGGCCTGGCCGATGAAGGTGTCGACGCCGTCGGTGAAGACGAAGTTCGCGGTGCACTGGGCGCCGGCGGTGTAGGTCTGCACGCCGGGGTGGATCGTGGGGTCGCCGGCGTGGTCGGCGGCGGCCGGGGTGGCCGTGCCCAGCGCGGCGGTGAGAGCGAGGACCGCGGTCGCGGTCCCGGCCAGCAGGCGGCTCGTACGGGTCATGGGGGCTCCTGACAGGTCACGGGGCGCCTCGGGGGAGGCGCCCTCTATGTCCTACCCAACGGAGTTCGTCCCGATTCCTCGCAGATCGTCGTGCCCGCTGCGACGACGTCGTCGAGCCCCAGCGCGGCGGCCAGTCCCGGCGGCACGTCCTCGCCCAGCAGGTCCCGGCGGTGCAGGAGCAGGTGGGCGGTGACGGCCCGCGTGAGGTGCTCCGCCGGCCGCACGCGGACCAGGTCGTCGGAGACCACCGCCAGCTGGTCGGCGACCCCCAGGTCGTCCAGCCGGGGCAGGTCGCGCAGCGGCTGGCCCTCGAGCCGCGCGGCGGTGTCGGCGAGCGCCTGGGCGAGGTGGCGGACCAGGTCGGCGCGCGTGCCGTACGGCTCGGCGCCCGCCGCCCAGCGGGCCGGTGTCCACAGCCGCAGCCGCTGCACCAGCGACCTGCTCTCGCGGCGCAGCAGGTCGACCGGCTCCTCGCTCACGGCCGGGAGGCTAGCGGCGGGCTACCGTCGGCCGGTGCGCCGCGCGCGGGGGTGGGCCGTCCTCGTGCTGGCTGCCGCGCTCCCGGCCTGCAGCGGCGGGGAGCCCGCGGCGCGGCCGGCGCCGCCGTCCGCGAGCGCCTCGCCGTCGCCGGTCCGGCCCCCGTCCCCGACCCCCTCCCCGTCGCCCGCCGTGACGCCCGCCGTGACGTCCGGCCGGCTCCCGTGCCCCCCGGCGTACGCGCCACCGGACCCGGCACGCCCGGTCCTCACGGCCGAGCTGTCGGTGGACGGGCGCGCCGTCGTGGGCACCTCGCGGGTGGTGTTCACGCCCGACCTGCCGACCGGCGAGCTGGTCTTCCGGCTGTGGGCGGCCGCTCCGCGCCCCCGCGCGGCCGGCAGCCGCATCGACGTGACGCGCGTGGTCGTCAACGGCGTCACCCGCACGCCCCGGCGGCCGTCGCCGACGCTGCTGCGGATCCCGCTGGCAGGGAGGACCCCGGCCGGCACGGCGGTGACGGTCGAGCTCGACTGGCGGCTGCGGCTGCCGGTGGGAGCGAACGACCGGCTGGGCGCCCGCGGCAGCACCGCGTGGTTCGGCAGCGGGCTGCCGCTGCTGGCCTGGGTCCGCGGCGCCGGCTGGGCGACCGACCCGGAGACCGCGCAGTTCGCCGAGGCGGCGACGTCGGAGGTGATGGAGCTGCGGTCGCTGTCGGTGACCCGCGCACCCGGGCTGGCCGTGCTGGCCACGGGCGAGCAGGTCTCCGACGACGGCCGCACCGCGGTCTTCCGCGCCCGCGCCGTGCGCGACGTCCTCGTGGCGACCGGCGCCTTCCGGACGTCACGCGCGGCTGGGCCCGCCGGCAAGGAGGTGCTCGTGGGGGTGTCCCGGGGACTGCGGGACGACCCGGCCGCCGTCGCCCGGGAGCTGGCGCGGGCGATGCGGGTGCACAGCGCGCGCTTCGGCGTCTTCCCGTACGAGCGGCTGGTCGCCGCCGTCGTGCCGGACCTGCGCGGCGGGGTCGAGTTCCCCGGCGCGATCCTGCTCGGCGACGGCCAGGCGATCGGCGACCCGACCGGCAGCCACGAGGTGGCCCACGAGTGGTGGTACGGGCTCGTCGGCGCCAACCAGGCCCGCTCCCCCTGGCTGGACGAGGCCTTCGCGACCTACGCGGAGGGGCTCGACCGCGGGACCGCGGCGGCGTACGCCCGGCGTCCGGTGCCGGCGCACGGGCGGAACCGCGTGGGCGCCCCGATGAGCTACTGGGAGGGCCGCTCGGCGTACTCCCGATCGGTCTACACGCAGGGGGCGGCGATGCTGCTCGCCGCCCGCGCCGCGGCGGGGGCGGCAGCGTTCGACGACGCGCTGCGCTGCCACGTGCGGCGCAACGCCCACCGGGTGACGGTGCCTGCGGACGTCGAGGTGTCGCTGCGCCACCTGCCGGCGGCGGTCGAGGTGCTGCGGCGCTACGGCGCGCTCTGAGAAGGGCGACGGGCCGCTCCCCCGAGGGGGAACGGCCCGTCGTGCGCGCTCTGTCGTGCGCGCTCTGCCTAGTCGCTGCTCTGCAGGTAGGACAGCAGTCGCAGGATGTTGAGGTAGAGGAAGATCAGGCCCACGACGAGGCCGAAGGACACGCGCCAGGCCTCCGAGTCCGGGACACCGGCCGCGACCATCCGGTCGGCCTGGTCGAAGTCCATGACGAAGGTCAGCGCACCGAAGACGATCAGGCCCAGCGTGAACAGGATCGACAGGCCGGTGTTGCCGCCGCTGATGCCGAGCGGGTCGCCGTCGGTGAAGGCGCCCACCAGCAGGTTGAGCAGCAGCACGGCGACCATGCCGACGAGGCCGAAGGTCACGACCTTGACGAACCGCGGGGTCGCGCGCAGCTTGCCGGACTTGTAGCCGAAGAGCACGGCGCCGAAGACGGCCGCGGTACCGACGACCGCCTGGACGACGATGCCCCGGTAGGTCCCCTCGTAGCTGGCGCTGATCACGCCGAGGAAGACGCCCTGCGCGACGGCGTACGCCATCACCAGGCCGGGGCTGACCGACTTCTTGAAGATGTTGACCATCGCCAAGGCGAAGCCGACGAGGCCGGCCAGCATCGCGACGCCGAGCGGCACCTGGAGGTACCAGGAGGCGGCACCGACGCCGACGACGATGGCCAGCAGGATGCCGGTCTTGACGATGACGTCGTCCATCGTCATCCGCTGCGGGGTGCCGTAGATCGCGGCGACGTCCTCGGCGGTCGGGGCCGGCGTGTGGAAGCCGACGCCCTGAGAGGCAGCGCGCAGCGACTCGGTGCGCGCGAAGACGGGGTTGTTGGACTCCATGCTGCGCATGTGGGTGTCGTTCTCCTCTGCGCGACCCGCGGGCGGGGCCGTGCGCTGGATACAACGTACGCCGTGGGCGGAATGTGCCCGGGGAGGTGCGCGGAGTGCCCCCGGTGGGACTCGAACCCACACCGGCACGCTTTTTAAGAGCGTCGTCTCTCCCAGTTGGACCACGGGGGCCTGAGGTGTCGGACGGTACGCGAGCCCCGCCTCCCTGAGGGGTCGACGCCGGGCCGGCACGCGTCCCGGCCCGCGAACCGGTGGTAACCCGGCGTTGAGCGGCCAAACCGGGCGGTCCCGAGTCTCCGGGCACCCGCCCTGCTGGTTCTCAGCAGTCACTTCCGTCACACTGCGCTTGTGGACACCCAGCCGGCACCCCGCGTCGGCTATCGCGAGGTGCTGGCGGTGCGCGAGTTCCGCGGGCTGCTCGTGTCCGACGGGCTGAGCACGCTGGGCGACCAGGTGGCCCGCATCGCGGTCGCGCTGCTCGTGCTGGAGCGGTCGGGATCGGCGTTCGCGGCCTCGGCGACGTACGCCTGCTCGTACCTGACCTGGCTGGTCGGCGGCCCCCTGCTCAGCGCGCTGCCCGACCGCTACCCGCGACGGCGGGTGATGGTGGCGTGCGACCTCCTGCGCGGGCTGCTCGTCGCGTGCCTGGCGGTGCCGGGGCTGCCCCTCTGGGTGGTCTTCGCCGTGCTGATCGCCGTCGGGCTGCTCGCACCACCCGCCGAGGCGGCGCGCAGCGCGCTGCTGGCGGACGTCCTGGACGGGGAGCCGTACGTCGTCGCGAACGCCCTGAGCAACGCCGTCGGGCAGGCGGGGCAGGTCGGTGGGTTCGTCCTCGGCGGCGCGCTCGTCGGGCTGGTCGGCGTCGAGGGGGCGCTGCTCGCCGACGCAGCGTCGTTCGCGCTCTCCGCCCTCATCCTGCTGGCGTACGTCCACGAGCACGTCGTGACCCGGGTCGCGGGCCCCACCGCCTCGATGCTGGTCGAGGCAGGCGCCGGGGCGATGCTGGTGTGGGGCAGCCCTCGCCTGCGCTCGCTGCTGGCCTGGGGCCTGCTCAGCGCGGCGTCGGTCATCGCGGCCGAGGGCCTGGCCGTCGCGATCACGCAGGAGCAGAGCGGCGGACCGCTGGCTGCGGGAGTCCTCACCGCCGCCGTGCCCGCCGGCTTCCTGCTCGGGTCCTGGCTGCTGCTCAGGGTGGCGGCGGAGCGGCGGGAGCGGCTGTTCCCCTGGCTCGTCGCCCTCAGCTGCCTGCCGCTCATGGCGACGCCGCTCGTCGACAGCCTGACCGGGATCACCCTGCTGTGGGTGCTGGCCGGCTGCGGCAACGCGCTGCAGCTGGTCGCCAACTCCTCCTTCGTCCAGGCCGTGCCCGCGCACCTGCGCGGCCGGGCCTTCGGGGTGGCGGTGACCCTGCTCATGGTCCTGCAGGGGGTGGTCCTGCTGGCAGCCGGCGCCCTCGCGGAGACCACCGACGCACGCCTGCCGATCGCCCTCGTGGCCGTCGTGTGCCTCGCGCTGGTGCCCGTCCTGTCCCGCCTGTCTCAAGGTTTCGGGATCTTGCGCCGAGGCTCCGGAGGATGACCGCGGCCGAGCAGCGCATGGGGTGGGGCCGCAGCGCGGCCGTCGCCGCGATGTCGCTGGCCCTGCTCGCGGCCGGTGTGGGCCTGGCCGCCGTCGCCGGCCCACGCCTCTTCGAGCCGGACGTGGCCCAGCCGCTGCTGCTCGTCGTGCTCCTGCTGGCCTACGTCTTCACCCAGCACTACACCCTGGACTTCGAGTTCCGCCGCCAGTCGAACAGCATCAGCCTCGCGCACCTGCCGCTGGCCCTCGGGGTGCAGGTCGTCGCGCCGTTCGCCCACCTCGCCGTCCGCCTGGGCTCGGTGGTGGTCTACAGCCTCTACCAGCGACAGGCCCCGCAGAAGGCGCTCTACAACCTCGGGGCCGCGGCCTTCGAGGTCGGGGCCGCGGCATTGGCGGTCGGAATCGTCCCGCACGGCGAGACCGGCCCGTCCATGTGGATCGCGCTCTACGCCGGCCTCGTCGTCGGCGACGCCGTCGGCATCCTCGCGCTGCACGCCATCTGGCGCGTGCTGGGCCTCGAGACGAGCCTCCAGCGCGGCCTGCGCACCCTGCTGCTCACTGCGCCGGTCGCCCTGCTCTTCACCGGGCTCGCCGTCGTCGCGATCAGCGCCGCCCGGCTCGAGGCGGCCAGCGTGGTCGTCATGCTCGCGCTGACCGGCTGGCTCGCCCTCGCCTACCGGGCGCACCGCCGGGTCGTGCTGCAGCAGGCGACCACCGAGAGCCTCTACACCTTCGTGAAGGACCTGGGCCCGCTCGTCGTCGCGGAGGAGCGCTCGACGGACGTGCTGGAGCGGGTCCGCGTGCTCCTGCACGCCGAGCAGCTCGACCTGACGGCCTCTTCCGGCGACCGCTGGAGCGCCCTCACGGTTGCCGAGGGGCAGTCGCCGAGGCGGTCGGTCGACGTCC
>SCTD01000261.1 GCA_004299215.1 Frankiales bacterium
CGACGTACGCCTTGACCGTCTCGCCGCGGTACCTGTCAGGGACACCCACGACCACGCAGTCGGCGACACCCGGCAGCCGGAAGAGCACCTCCTCCACCTCGGACGGGTAGATGTTGAACCCGCCGGCGATGATCAGCTCCTTCTTGCGGTCCACGATCGTGAAGAAGCCGTCGGCGTCCATCACCGCGACGTCACCGGTCAGCACGTAGCCGTCGTCGGTGAAGACCCCCGTCAGGTCGTCCCGTCCCCAGTAGCCGCGGAAGACCTGCGGGCCGGCGATCGCGAGCTCGCCCGGCTGCCCGACCGGCACCTCCTTCGACGGGTCGTCCTGGTCGACGAGCTTGCACGCGGTGCCGGGCAGCGGCACGCCGATCGAGCCGGGCTTGCGCGTGCCCCCGACCGGGTTGCAGTGCGTCGACGGCGAGGTCTCCGTCATGCCGTAGCCCTCGACCAGCGACGCACCGGACACCCGCTCGAACTGCTCCTGGATCTCGGCCGGCAGCTTCATCGCGCCGGACACGCAGAGCCGGATCGAGCGCAGGTCGTGGTCGCGCACCTTGGGGCTGTCGGTCAGCGCCTTGTAGATCGGCGGGACGCCCGGGAACATCGTCGGCTTCCACCGGTCGATCGCGGCGAAGACCTGGTCGAGGTCGAAGCGCGGCAGCAGCACCAGCGTGCCGCCGAGCAGCACGGTCGCGTTCATCGCGACGGTCAGGCCGTAGGCGTGGAACAGCGGCAGCACCCCCAGGCACACCTCCTTGCCCGCGGTCGCGCCGGTGTCCCACAGCCGGTTCATGTAGGCGTTGCTGACCAGGTTGTAGTGCGTGAGCATCGCGCCCTTGGACGCACCGGTGGTGCCGCCGGTGTACTGCAGCAGCGCGAGGTCGTTCTCCGGGTCCACGGCCTCCTGCCGCGCCGGCGCGGACGCCTTCAGCAGCGGCAGGAAGTGCTTGACCGCAGCGGTCTTCGGCACCGCCGCGCTGATCTCCGCGCGCATCCGGCGCGCCTTCTTCAACGGCAGCCGCAGCTTCAGCCGCGCCGACGCGGGGAGGTAGTCGGTCAGCGACGTGACGACGACATGGCGTACGGCGGTGTCGCCCCGCACCGCCTCGACCGCGGCGAGGACCCGGTCCAGGCAGACGACCACGGTCGCGCCGCAGTCCGCGAGCTGGTGCCGCAGCTCGGACTCGGTGTAGAGCGGGTTGTGCTGCACGACGACCGCCCCCAGGCGCAGCGTCGCGAAGAACGCGATGACGTTCTGCGGGCAGTTCGGCAGGATCACCGCGACGCGGTCGCCCGTGCCGACGCCGAGACCCTTGAGCGCACTGGCGAAGCGGTCGACCGCGTCCTGCAGCTCGCGGTAGGTCAGCGTCGTGCCGAGGAACGCGAGCGCCGTGCCCTGCGGGAACGACGACGCCGCGTCGTCGAGCAGCCGCGGGATCGGCACGCGCGGGAAGTCGTAGTCCGCCGGCACGCCGTCGGGGTAGCTGGCGAGCCACGGCCGCTCGGCGTACGGCGACGTCGGAGCGGCGGGG
>SCTD01000262.1 GCA_004299215.1 Frankiales bacterium
CGCCCTTCTGCTTCTGCACCAGCAGGGTGATCAGGATGATGGCGAACAGCACGACCTCGACCAGGCCGGACTGCGGCCGGTTCCAGAGCAGCAGCTGCTCGATGATGCCCAGCGCGAGGCCACCGGCCAGGGCGAGCGGGAGGCTGTTCATCCGGGCGAGGACGGCCGCGGCCAGCGCGCGCAGCAGCAGCCCGGGGCCGAAGGTCTCGCCGGACGTGAAGCCGCGGGTGGGCGCGGTGAGGATGGCCGTGAACGCCGACAGCGCACCGGCCAGCGCCCAGGCGAGCGCCGACATCCGGGCGGCCGGGATGCCGGCCATCCGCGCGGCCTCGGGGTTGGCTGCGGCAGAGCGGATGGCCAGGCCGAAGCGGCTGTACTTCAGGAACACCGCGAGCAGCACGACGGCGATCGGGCCGAAGACGAGCATGCCGGTGTAGGCCTGCGTGACGCGCAGCGCGCCGAGCTCGAACACCGGCAGGAGGGGCGGTTGCGGGAAGAGCGAGCCGGCGCCCGCCTGGCTGTTGAGCACCAGCCCGAAGATGACGAGGAACTGCCCGATGCCGAGCGTCGCGACGATGCTCATCAGCTTCGGGGCGTTGCGCAGCCGGCGCACCACCGCGACCTCGGCCGTGGCACCTGCCCCGGCGCCGACCAGCAGGCCGAGCGGCAGGACCAGGTAGTACGGCAGGCCGTACTTGACCGTGAACAGGCCGAAGATGGCGGCCGCGAAGGCACCGACCTCGCCGTGGGCGAAGTTGATGATCCGGTTCGAGCGGTAGACGAGCACCAGGCCGACGGCGAGCAGGCCGTAGGTGATCCCGATGATCGAGCCGAGGGCGATGACCGGGAGCGGGGTCTCGAACTCCGAGATGCGGGCGACGACGAGACCGATGATGAGTCCGCCGACGACCATCCCGGCCTGGCGCAGCCGCGGGTCGCGCACCAGCTGCCGCTGGCGGGCGGGCGGCTCCACGACGTCGGGCTCCGGCGGGCTGAGCAGCGTCGTCACTTGGCCGCCTCCGAGCCCTCGAGGAAGACCGCGCGCAGCAGGTCGTCGCGTTCCAGCAGGTCGGCGGCGCGGCCGTCGAAGCGCATCTCGCCCTTCTCCATGAAGTAGGCGTGGTCCACGAGGTTGAGCGCGATGTTGACCGACTGCTCGACGAGCACGACGGCCGTTCCGGTCGCGTTGATGCGCCGGACCATCTCGAGCAGCTGGCCGACGATGATCGGCGCGAGCCCCAGCGACAGCTCGTCGATCACGAGGACGCGGGGCTTCATGATGAGCGCCTTGGACAGGCCGAGCATCTGCTGCTCGCCGCCCGACAGCTGCGAGGCCAGGCTGTTGCGCCGCTCCGCCAGGCGCGGGAACGCCACGAGGCACTCGTCGATGAGGCTGTCGAGGTGCCTGCGCTCCTTGCCGAGCGAGTAGCCGTACGACCGGAGGTTCTCCATCACCGTCAGCGGTCCGAAGACCGCACGCCCGCCGGGGATCTGGGTGATGCCCAGGCGCGTGCGCCGCTCGGCGTCGAGGTAGGTGATGTCCTGCCCGCGATAGCGGACGTTGCCGGCCTGCGGCAGCCCGATGCCGCTGATGACCTTGAGCAGGGTCGACTTGCCGGCGCCGTTGGTGCCGAGCAACGCGACCATCTCGCCGTCGTCGACGGTGAAGTCGACGTCGAACAGGACCTGCAGCTGGCCGTACGAGAAGTCGATCCCCTTGCAGGACAGCATCGGCAGGTGGCCGCCGGCGGCCTTGACCTGCTTGAGCTGCTCGTCCTCGAGCACCTCGTCGATCATCCGGTCCATGTCGCGCTGCACGAAGGGTGCCGCGCGGCGCAGCATCAGCGCGCCGAGGACGCCCGGGATGAGCAGGCTGACCAGGGCACCCGCCGTGCCGTAGCGGCTCTGCACGCCGCCGAGCAGGATCGCGCCCGCGATGCCGCCGACACCGGCCAGGAAGATGCCGTAGAGCGCGCCGGCGTGCGGGCGCATCTGCGACGGCACGATGGACAGCAGCGCGATGCCGAGCGCTGGGCCGAGGATCGCCGTGACGGCGGTCGACAGCGTGAACAGGACGAGGGTCAGCCAGGTCCACGGGCTGACCACCGCGAGGCAGATCAGCGTGACGCCGACGGCGAGCTGGATGCCCGCCACGTCCAGCACGCGGCCGGGATTCTTGCGGAACATCGCCTCGCCGCGCTTGCCGTAGATGCCGAGCGCGACCATCGACGAGACCGACGTCAGGGCGAAGAACAGGCCGCGCTGGCCGGGTCCGAAGTTGAGCGTCTCGTCGAGGTAGAACGACAGGAAGGTCGAGAACGGGATGAGCAGCATCCCGAAGACCGCGAAGGCCGCGAGCAGCTTCTTGATGGTGGGGATCAGGAACAGCCGCCGGGTGATCTCGAAGAACCCGAGGCTGACGTCCTCCTCGGCCAGGTCGTCACCGGGCTCGTGGACCGTGTTGCGGACCCGCTCGGTGTCGAACTTCCCGAAACCGGGATCCCGCAGCTTCAGCGTGAACGGCAGGACGGCGACGCACATGAGGCCGAACACCAGGAACACGCCGCGCCAGGTGAACCCGAGGATGCCGGCCAGCAGAGCCACCAGCAGCGGGGCCAGCACGTTGCCGAAGTTGTTGATGGCCGTGATGTAGGAGAAGACGCGGACGCGGGCCGGCGGCGGGTAGCTGTCCATCAGCAGCGGCTGGGTCAGCGTGTTCGCCGAGCCCGTGCTCAGGCCGTCCAGGATCAGGACGGCAGCGAGCAGCAGGATGCCGGTCGCGAAGCCGGTGTAGAGGGTGGCGACCGCCCACAGCGTCGCGCCCACGATGATGACGAGGGCACGACGCGGGACGCGCTGCACCAGGGCTGCGGTCGGCAGCGGGGCGAGCGCCGACGACAGCGTCTTCAGGACCAGCAGCAGCGCGATGGTGCCGAGCCCGATGCCGAGGCTGCGGCTGATCTCGGGCGTGAGGACGGTGAACGCGTAGCCCTGCAGGCTGTCGACGATGGACAGGGCACCGAGCGCCGCCAGCGGGTAGTAGCCGACGTCGGCGTCCTTGAGGACGGTGCGCAGCTTGGGCGCCTCCTGCTCCCCGGTGACGCCGAGCAGCTCCCGCGCCTCGCCACGCAGCCGCTCGCGCTCG
>SCTD01000263.1 GCA_004299215.1 Frankiales bacterium
CGACAACGCGCACTTCGAGTCGATCGTGTTCGGTCGCACCGGTGAGCCGGAACGGGTCGCTGCGGCTGCGCAGCACCTCTCGGAGTGGCTGGACTACCGGGCCACGACGCACACGGGCGCGCCCGTCCGCAACAGCTCCCGCTGCGGTGTCGACCTGGAATGCGTCCCGAACGGTCAGCTCGACATGGACATGGCAGGGCAGACCCTGACCGTGGCCGACCCCGCGACGCTCCAGCCGGGAGCGACCCCGAGGCTGCGTGCCCGCGACCCGCTGCCCGTCGCCCTCCGCACGCCGACCGACTTCCTCTGGCAGCGGCCGCCGACCCAGCTCGACGGCCAGGAGGGGCCGACGCACGCCGCTCCGGGCGTCGACTACCTCACGCCCTACTGGACGATCCGCTACTACACCGAGGTCGCCCGGCCGGATCTGGCACCGTTGCCGGCGTGGCCCGGACCGTCCCACCGCTGAGCCGGCTGGTCCCGGCGGCGCTCGCGCTGCTGCTGGCCGTGGGTGCCGGCGGGCTGGCCGTGCTCTCCCGGGACGACCAGTCGGCGGTCGCCGCCACCGGCTACCGCATCGCCTACGACGTCGTCGACGTCACCAGCGGACGGCGTACGACGGAGCTCGTCGAGGTCGACCGGTCCCGCGGCAGCCGGCGACTGCTGCCCGACGGCGGGGGCACTGCCACGACGGAGTCCGGGGTCTTCGACCGCGTGGACGGCCGGTGGCGTCAGCTGGCCGTGGTGCCACCCGGTGAGCCGGGGCAGGACCTCCAGCTCGCAGCGCCCCTGGCGTGGGCCGAGACCGCGGGTCTCGCATCGAGGGACGGAACGGGGGAGTTCGCCGGGCTGCCCTGCACCTGGTGGCTCACCCGCGAGCCTCTCGACGTCGGCACCTTCGCGTCCGCGACCGCCGAGGACCGGGCCCGGTCCTGCGTGGACGACGCCGGTCGGCTCCTCGCCGACACCTGGCGCGCGGCCGGTCGGGACGTCCGGACGAGGACGGCGACGTCGGTGACGTCGTCGATCTCGTTCGACGCCTTCGACGGAGCGCGGCCGGCACCGCTCGACGCTCGCCTGGTGACCACTGCTGTCGAGCCGCTGACCCGCCCGATGACCGACCTGGTGCGCTTCGCCCCCCTGCAGGGCTCGTCCGTGGCGGCGGTCGTCCGCTTCGTCGACGTGACCGCCGGCACCGTCGAGGTCGAACGCCGGGTGCAGCGCGCCGTCCTCACTCGCGACGGTGCCGTCGTGGTCCTGGATCAGGTGCGCCCGGCAGCCCCGGTCACGCCTCGCGGAGACCGCGAGGTCGACCTCGGCCGCCTCGGCACGGGCCTGGTGCGCGCGATCGGCGGTGGGCTGGTCGTCGAGGTGGCCGTCGGTCCCGGCCTGCTGCGCGTGCGCTCGGGGGTGCCGCTCGACGAGCTGACCTCCTGGCTCAGCGAGCTCAGCTCGGTCTGACCGGGCTCGGACCCCCCGGCGGGGCGCCGAGCTCGGCGGGGGTGGGCGTGGCGCGGGCGCCGCGACGGGTGACCGACAGCGCTCCTGCCTCGCACGCCACCGTCGCGGCGTCGACGAGCGACGCGCCGGCCAGGAGTTGCCAGGTGAGCGCCGCGACGAAGGCATCGCCGGCGCCCACGCTGTCGACGGCGCTCACGGACGGGCTCGGCACCGCCACTGGCTCGCTGCCCGTTGCGACCAGGCATCCGGCCGCCCCGAGTGTCACGACGACCCCCCGTCTGACCTTCGGGAAGAGCGCTGCGAGAGCGTCCGTCACCGTGGCGCGGCCGGCTACCACGAGGGCCTCGCTCTCGTTGACCACGAGAACGTCGACCCCAGCGAGCAGGTCGTCGGGCAGGGCCGTCGCGGGGGCCGCGTTGAGAACCACCAGTCCGTCGGCAGCAGCGACCGAGGCGGCGACGACGTCCATCGGGATCTCCAGCTGCACGACGAGGGCTCCGCAGGAGCGCGGCGGTTGCACGGACCCGTTCGCGCCGGACACGACGACGATCGTGTTCTCACCCGAGTCCTCGACGGTGATGAGGGCGAGTCCCGTGGGGGCCTCCACGGTGCGCACCGACGTCACGTCAACCCCCGCGAGGGCTGCGAGGGACAGCGCCCCGTCGGCGTCGTCACCGACCGCAGACGTCAACGCCGTCTGCACTCCGAGCCGCGCCAGGGCCGCTGCCTGGTTGGCGCCCTTGCCGCCGGGCAGTCGCTCCATCGACGATCCCGGCACCGTCTCGCCCTGGTCGGGCAGCCTGCGGACGCGCACCACCACGTCGACGTTGATGCTGCCCACCACCGTGACTGCCGCTCCCACGCCGCGCAGCCTGGCAGAGTCCGGCCAGGATGGGCCCCGGGACCTGCGGTGATCGCGAGGGGGCGTCGGACCCTGGGACGCGACGCCTCCTGATCGGCGCGCTCCTAGCTGCGGACGGACCGCCACGCGTCGGTGACGTAGGGCAGCTCGAAGGGCTCGTCGTCCGGGGCCAGCTCGCGCACCTGCGCAAGGACCTCGAGCCGCTCGTCCTCGGGCAGCGACGTGAGGACCGACCGGCTCGCCACGAGGTCGACGAGCAGGTCGCGGTCCAGCGACTGCCCGTGCTCGAACTCGTCGTGCACCGGCTCCCCCAGGGCGCCGTTCCCGCCGAAGGGCGGCCGGCCGTCCATGTGGCTGACGAGGTCCTCGGCGCCGAAGAGCGCGGTGACCTCCCTCACCCAGGCCGTCGAGTCGTCCATGACGTTCCACAGCAGGCCGATCGTGCCGCCGGGTCGCAGCACCCGGACGATCTCGGCGAGCGCGGGCTCGGGGTCGAACCAGTGGAAGGCCTGACCCACCAGCACCGCGTCGACCGAGCCGTCCGGCAGCGGGATCGCCTCCGCCGTGCCTTCCAGCACCTCCGCGCGGGCGGGGATCCGCGCCCGCATCTGCTCGGACGGCTCGACGGCGACGACGTCGAGCCCGAGGTCGAGAAGCACCGTCGTGAGCTTCCCGGTGCCCGCACCGAGGTCGAGCACCCGGTGGGCCTGCTCCGGCAGGGCCCAGCGCACCGCCTCGACCGGGTACGTCGGCCGCGACCGGTCGTACACGTCCGCCGCCGCCCCGAACGAGCCGGCCCGCTCCCTCCATCGCTGTCCGTCCATCCGCTGAAACTAGGCTGACCCGGTGACCGACGCGCCCGTGCCCCCCGTCGAGGACGACGTCCCGGAGCAGGTGAGGGTCCGCCGGGAGAAGTACGACCGGATGCTGGCGGCCGGCACGCCGCCGTACGCGCTGGGCGCTCCTCGTACGACCAAT
>SCTD01000264.1 GCA_004299215.1 Frankiales bacterium
GTACGGGCGGCGGGGCCGGCGGTGGTCGACGACCTCCCGCCTCGCACCGTCGTCGTGATCGGCGACTGCGCAGGCGATCTCGCGTCGGCAGCGTTGCTCCTGGCCGAGCGGCGGGGCTTCCCGGTCGTCGCCGAGCCGTCCAGCAGCGTCGTCGGGATCCCCGCGGCAGAGCTGGTCCTGGCGACCGGCTGGCTGGACCGGCACACCCCGGACCGGGTGCTGGTGGTCGGCCGGCCGACGCTCAGCCGCGTCGTCGCGCGGCTGGTCGGCGCGGCACCGGCCGACGTCGTCGCGACCGCCGGCGAGTGGCCGGACCCGGCCCGGCGGGCATCCCGGGTGCTGGCAGCGGTCCCGTCGCCGGACGGTCCGGTCGCACCCGGCTGGCTCGACTCCTGGCGCGCCGCAGGCGATCTCGCCCGCAAGGTGGTCGACGAGGCGCTCGGCGACGAGCTGTCCGAGCCCGCCGTCGCAGCGGAGGTCGTCGCCGCTGCCGACGGCCTGCTCGTGGTCGGCTCGTCGAAGCCGGTGCGCGACCTGTTCCTCGCCGGCGGCCGGGACGGCCTGCGGGTGCTGGCCAACCGGGGCGCGGCCGGCATCGACGGCATGGTGTCGACGGCGATCGGGGCAGCGCTGGCGCACGGCGGCCGCACCCTGGCGCTGCTGGGGGACCTGACCTTCCTGCACGACGGCAACGGGCTGGTGCTCGGTCCGGACGAGCCACGCCCGGACCTGACGATCGTGGTGGTGAACAACGACGGCGGCGCCATCTTCGGCCTGCTGGAGCAGGGGGCGGAGGAGCACGCGGAGACCTTCGAGCGGGTCTTCGGCACCCCGCACGGCGTGGACCTGGGGGCGCTGTGCGCCGCGACCGGGACGGCGTACTCCCTCGCGACGACGCGCCAGGAGCTGCGCGCGACGCTGCGGGCGGGCAGCGGGCTGCGCGTCGTCGAGGTGCGCACCGACCGCGCGGCCGCGATCGACCTGGACCGTCGGCTGCGAGCTGCGGTCGCGGCGGCGCTCTAGTCCTGCAGGGCGTCGCGCATCGGGACGAGCTTGGCGTTGCTCTCGGCCAGCTCGTGCAGGGGCTGCGAGCCCGCCACGATGCCGCACCCGGCGAACAGCCGCAGCCGGCGCGGGTCGGCCGGGTCGACCTCCGCGCAGCGCAGCGCGATGCCCCACTCGCCGTCGCCCGAGGCGTCGATCCACCCGACCGGCCCGGCGTAGCGGCCGCGGTCCAGGCCCTCGATCTCGCGGATCAGGTCGAGGGCGACGTCCGTGGGAGTGCCGCAGACCGCAGCGCTGGGGTGCAGCGAGGCGAGCAGCTGGAGCGACGTCGAGGCGTCGGTCACCGTGCCGCGGACGTCGGTCGCGAGGTGCATGACGTTGCGCAGCTCGAGGACGAACGGCGCGGTCGGGACCTCGACGTCGGTGCAGTGGCCGGCAAGGCTGTCGACGACCGACCGCACGCCGTACCCGTGCTCCTCGACGTCCTTGATGGACCGGCCGAGGGCCGCCCCCCGACGGCTGTCCTCGTTGGCGTCGCCCGTGCGGCGGAGCGTGCCGGCGAGCACCCGCGACGTCGCGACCCCGTCGCGCAGCCGCAGCAGCACCTCCGGCGTCGCGCCGAGCAGCCCGTCGACGGCGAACGCCCAGCAGCCCGGGTAGTCCTCGGCGAGCCGGCGCAGCGGCCAGCGCAGGTCGACCGGGGCCGCCGCGCGCGCCTCGAGGGCCCGCGCCAGGACGACCTTGTCGACCTCCCCCGCCGTGATGCGCGCGACGGCGGTCTCCACCGCGGCCATCCACTCCGCACCCGTGACCGCGCCGTCGGCGAAGACCACCGAGCTCGGGGGGACCGGCCGCGGCTGCGGACGGGGAGTCACGGTGTCGCCCCCGGTGGTGGTCACCCACCAGACGCCGTCGCGGTGCCCGGCGACCACCTGCGGCACCACCAGCACGGAGGTGCCGGTGCGCGGGTCGAACGCGAAGGACCCGAAGGCGACCAGCCCGGTACCGGGGAGCCGGACGTCGTCGCGCACCTCCGCCGCGGACACGAGGTCGTCCCACCAGGCCTGCGCCTGCGTGAAGCGATCCGGTCCGGAGACCTCCAGCCGGGCGGCCTCGCCCCAGCCGACCAGCCCCTCACCGCCCTGCACCCAGGCCAGCGCGCTGCTGTCCGGCAGCAGGTCGAGCAGCGGCCCGGGGTCGTCCAGGCGCACGGTGCTGACCGTCAGCAGCGACAGCCCGGGCACGGTGAGCACCCCTCCAGGGTAGGCACCGACGCGTCGGGGGGCGCGCCGGAGCAGGTCGGCCGTACGGTCGTGCAGATGTCCGAGACGGTGGAGAGCACAGCGCAGGCGCCGTGCTCCGACGCCAGCCGTGCCCGCGACGAGCCGCAGGCCGCGACCGCGAGCCGGGTCGCGCGGTGGCTGCTCGTCGAGCACCGCGGCGCGTGGGGGCCGCAGTCGGTCCCGAGCAGCCGGATGACGCCGAACGTCGCGCGGGCGCTCGCGCAGACGGCCGGCGGCGCCGGTGCGCGGCTGGTGCTGGTGCGCCGCCCGCACGGCGCACCGCAGACCGACGGCCGGCACGTCTTCGCCGTCGACAGCTCTCCGGGAGGGGAGCGGATCCGGACCCGGCACGTCGCCGACGACACCGACCTGACCAGGCTCGGCTGGGACGACGAGGACTGGGCGGCGTACGACGGGCCGCTCTACCTGGTCTGCACCCACGGCCGGCACGACCGGTGCTGCGCCCTGCGCGGCCGGCCGGTCGCCCAGGCGCTCTCGCGGGCGCACCCCGAGCGCACCTGGGAGTCCTCGCACATCGGCGGCGACCGCTTCGCCCCGAACCTCGTCGTGCTGCCGGAGGGCCTCTACTTCGGTCGGGTCGAGGTCGGGGACGCCGTCCGGCTGGTGGAGGAGCTGGCGGCCGGGCGGCTGCCGGCCGGTCACGTCCGCGGCCGCTCCAGCCTGCCGCTGCCGACGCAGGCGGCGCAGGGCTTCGCCCGGGAGCAGCTGGGGCTCTGGGGCGTGCACGAGCTGGTGCCCGCAGGGCAGGCCGGGCTCGAGCCGGACGTCTGGCGGGTGCGGCTCGCGCAGCCCGACGTCGAGGTGGTCGTCCGCTACGACCGCGCCGGCGGCGGCACGCACCGGCTCACCTGTGACGCGGAGCAGGACAAGCCGGTGCCGGTCTTCCGGCAGGTCAGCCTGCGGGTGGGAGCGCCGGCTCCGTAGCCAGCGAGTCCGCTGCGCTCATCGGCTGCAGCTCACCGCTCGCCACCTGCTCGGCCCAGTGGCAGGCGACCGTGTGGCCGGGGTCGCCGCCCTCCGGCACGCGCAGCAGGGGCACCTCGTCGTGGCAGCGGGTCGGCTGCCGCCACGGGCAGCGGGTGTGGAACCGGCAGCCGGGCGGCGGCGCCGCGGCCGACGGGATGTCGCCGCGCAGCAGGATGCGCTCGCGGGTGTCCTCGACCTCGGGGTCCGGGATCGGGATCGCCGACAGCAGCGACCGGGTGTACGGGTGGAGCGGCTCGTCGTAGAGCCCCTCCGACGGCGAGACCTCGACGACCGCACCGAGGTACATCACCGCGATGTCGTCGCTGATGTGCCGCACCACCGCGAGGTCGTGCGCGATCACGACGTAGGTCAGGCCGAGCCGCTCCTGCAGCTCCTCGAGCAGGTTCACCACCTGCGCCTGGATGGAGACGTCGAGGGCGGACACCGGCTCGTCGGCGATGATCAGCTCGGGGTTGAGGGCGATGGCGCGGGCGATGCCGACGCGCTGCCGCTGGCCGCCGGAGAACTCGTGCGGGTAGCGGTTCGCGGCGGTGGCCGGGAGGCCGACGAGGTCGAGCAGCTCGCGGACGCGGGCGTCGTAGGGCCCCTTGATGCCGTGCGTGCGCAGCGGCTCGGACAGCACCGAGGAGACCGACTGGCGCGGGTCGAGCGAGGCGAGCGGGTCCTGGAAGACCATCTGCATCCGCTTGCGCATGGCGCGCAGGTCCTTGTTCCCGAGCCCGCTCAGGTCGGTGCCGTCGAAGACGACCGAGCCCTCGGTGATCGGCTCGAGCTGCAGGATCGCCCGGCCGAGAGTGCTCTTGCCGCAACCGGACTCGCCCACGACGCCGAGGGTGCGCCCCTTCTCCACCGACAGGTCCACCCCGTCGACGGCACGCACGTGGCCGACGGTGCGCTCGAGCACGATCCCCTTCTTGATGGGGAAGTGGACCTTGAGCCCGCGAACCTCCAGCAAGCTCATGCGGGCTGCTCCTCGTCGGGGACAGGGTTCACGCAGCGGATCAGGTGGGACTCCACCCCGTCCACGTCGGGCAGCAGCGCGGGTGGGCCGTCCAGGCACTCGGGCACCTGCCGCGTGCAGCGCGGCGCGAAGGCGCACCCGCGGGTCCAGGGCAGCGTGTCCGACGGCGAGCCCGGGATGGGCAGCAGCGGGATCCCGCGCGGCTGGTCCAGCCGTGGCACCGAGTTGAGAAGCCCTGTGGTGTAGGGATGCCGCGGGTCGGCGAACAGCGGGCGCCGCGGCGCGGACTCGACGATCCGGCCGGAGTACATGACATGGACCTGGTCGCAGATGCCGGCGACGACGCCGAGGTCGTGCGTGATGAGCACCAGTGCGGTCCTGCTGTTGACGACCAGGGACCGGAGCAGCTCGAGGATCTGCGCGCTGATGGTGACGTCGAGCGCGGTGGTCGGCTCGTCGGCGATGAGCAGCCGCGGCTCGCAGGCGAGCGCCATCGCGATCATGACGCGCTGCCTCATCCCGCCGGAGAGCTGGTGCGGGAAGGACCGCAGGCGGCGTACGGCGTCGCCGATCCCGACGCTGAGCAGCAGCTCGGCGGCGCGGTCGCGGGCCTCCTGCCCCTTGAGCCCCTTGTGCCGCTCGAGGATCTCGGTGATCTGCCGGCCGATGGTGAGCACCGGGTTGAGCGAGCTCATCGGGTCCTGGAAGACCATCGCGATCTCACGGCCACGGACGGCGCGCAGCTCGTCCTCGGGCATGTTGAGCAGGTCGTCGCCGTCGAAGCGGACCGAGCCGCTGATGTCCACGCCGCGGCGGTTGAGCAGGCCGAGCGAAGCCAGCGACGTGACGCTCTTGCCGCTGCCCGACTCGCCGACGATGCCGACCGTCGCGCCCTCGGCGACGTCGAGGGAGACGCCGTCGACCGCGCGCACCGACCTGCGGCCCCGGCTGCGGAAGGTGACGGTCAGGTCGCGCACCTCGAGCAGCGGCCGCCCGGCCGCCAGCCCCTGGCCGGGGATCGCGTCGCGCACCTCTGTCGTCGTCATCGGCACAGCCCGGTCATCGTCGCAGCTTGGGGTCGAGCGCCTCGCGGAGCGCCTCGCCGAGCAGGTAGAAGCCCAGCACCGACAGCACGATCGCCATGCCCGGCCAGAGCGCGAGCAGCGGTGCGCTGGCGAGCAGGGCGTTGGTCTCGGCGAGCATCCGGCCCCACTCGGGGATGGCGGGGTCGGCGGAGCCGAGGCCGAGGAAGGCCAGGCCCGCCGCGTCGATGATGGCGGTCGCGAGCGCCAGGGTGGCCTGCACGATCACCGGGCCGAGGCTGTTGGGGAAGACGTGCTGCAGCACCACGCGGCTGCGCGTCACCCCCAGCGAGCGGGCGGCCAGCGCGTAGTCGCTGCGGCGCTGGGCGAGCATCGACCCGCGCAGCAGCCGGGCGAAGATCGGCACGTTGACGACCGCGATGGCGATCATCACCGACTTCAGCGAGCGGCCCAGCAGGGCGGCGATGCCGATCGCCAGCAGCAGTCCCGGGACCGACAGCATGATGTCGACGATCCGCATGACCAGGCTGTCGACCCAGCCGCCGAACGCGCCGGCGATCAGCCCGAGCACGATGCCGACCGCCGCGCCCAGCGACAGCGACACGACGCCGATCAGCAGCGAGTAGCG